>DASVZE010000491.1:0-6702 GCA_036391775.1 Chloroflexota bacterium
GACCCTGGCCACAACCACGGTCAATTTCGGATCCGTTTGTATGCGGCGATCAAGCTCTATGGAGTCTCCTTTGAGCGTCAACATCCCGTTCTTGATAGGCGCTGTGGCTCCGATTGCGTTTACATGCCAGAAGCCGTTCGAGGTGGAGCTCCAGTTGAAATCATCGAATACTGCCGGAGCCGAACCCGGATCAGGCAGGTATGCCATGACGGCTGCCGCGCAAGCGACACCAAGACCCAGAAAGATCAGCGCGATCACTGCGCTCCGAAGCAATACGGGATTCAACTACGCTGCCTCCGGCATCGACTGAAGCCGCCTCTGGGTCGGCTCACGAGCAAAGGCACCTGCCGCCTCACCCGCGATGTAGACCCCTGAGGCAAACATGATGGATACGAGCATGATGACTCCAAGCATGATCTTCTGTTCGCCCATCCACCAGTCAAATTCATTCGATGCCCACCATGGACTCCATTGATTGATAGCAAACGTCGTATTTAAGCCATCCAGAATGGGGTCCTCGTCCGGCGGAACAAGCTCATATTTGTTGCTCTGCAGAAGCGAGTCATACGCCATCTGGTAGAGGCCGTGTACCTGCAGATACAGCGGTGATTCATGCGGATTCCAGAAATAGCGATAGCGGGATGCTATCCACTGCCACTGGTAGCCCTGATTCTCCTCATACGAGATTACCCTGTACCACGTTCGCCATTGACTGACTGTGACAGCCGAGAATTGAATCGTAAAACTGGATCCAACGACGACAGCAGTCAGCAACCAGACCAGGGCAGCCAGGCGCAAACGCCGGCGGAAGAGCTCAACGAGGGGAAGCGAGAGAAAGGGCACGATCGGATACAGATAGCGCGGCCCCCAGCACGGGTCCCCGTGCCAGAAAGTGACGTATGAATACAGCAGTACGAAACCTGCCGTCAATACTCCGAACGATGCCGCCAATGCTCCATACCGTTTGGCAAAGAGTGGGGCCGCGATGACCAGAAGGAAGATCGTCGGACAATACCAGAGCAATCCTTTGCCCGGACTGACTAGTAGGCCGGCCGCGCCGCGAAGAATCGAATTGCCGAACAGGGTCTCGTGGTGTCCCGTTGCAAACATCGTCCCGAAGCGGATCCAGTTGTACCAGAGGTCCGTTGCAACAAACGGCGCGAGTCCAAGGCCGACCGGCAGCAGCCAGAGTAGACGCTGGAGATCGTAGCGAATCGTGGAACGTCCTCCAGGCAATAGCAAATAGACACCCAACGCGATGGCACCGAGAAATGCATCCTGATACCGCGTAATTGCCGCGCCTCCTATTCCTGCTCCCGCTCCCACTAGATGCCACCAGCTACAGCCCTGCTCCTTGAATCGGAAGGCAAAGTAGAACCCAAGGAGCAGAAAAAAAGCCACTTCGGTGTGCTCTAGGACGCTCTGTTCGTCCGGCCACACGGAGGTAGCAAAACCGAAAATCGCCGTTACGAGCAAGGAGCGTTTCAGTCCGACTCCCAGACGCATGGCAAACAGAAAGAAGACCATGACCTCGAGCGCGCCAAAGAGGGGACCCACCAGCCTATCGACCCAGGCAACGCTCACTCCATACGGCCACCGTTCGTCCACCGCGAGGCGAGACCCAAGCCAGTCGAGCGGAATCATGACGAGAGGCTGGCCGAGCAGATACGTTGAGTACGTATCCCCATGGACACCAGTTGAAACCCGCGGGTCTAGCCACTCTTTCTTGTAATGGTGAGGAACCTGGAGCTTCCAACCATTGAGCTGAACCGAGGCGCGGCCCGAGATGTTTTCCGCCAGCTCCATCCGGATCGTCGTATCCCCCGTGGAGAATATGTCTCCCGTGGCGGTGAAAATGTACGCCGCAAAAAAGAAGATGAAGACGGCAACAACCAAGCCAACAGCACGGGCTCGACTGGGTGCTATCTGGGGGAAAGAGACTGAAGCGCTGGACAATAGCTCCTCACGGCAATAAGTTGCGGCGTTATATCACCCCGCTTGACTACGTTACAATAAACGGCTCTAGTGGCCTATCAGATCTTCACACTGTCCCGGAGGTTCATGTGTCCAGGCGTTTGATCATCACACTTGCTGCTGTCTCTGTGGCATCAGCCCTTCCGACTGCAGCACTTGCGTCCTCTCACGTCGTTGCACAGGTCTCAACCAAACTGTATCAGGGGACCGTCTATTTGAGCCGATCGCTGTCGAGCGGCCACTCGTACCGCATCGATATTTCCGCTCCGGGGCGCAAGCCATTCATTGGTGGAGGTGTCGAGCACTACATTGGCGTGGCACGAGGACGTCTTACGGACGGAAACAAGTCCTTCAACCTCAAAGCTAGTACGCCGTATTCATACACCGTACGGCCGCCATCCTCAGCGCATCTCAGCGAGTGGATTCTGGCTGTAGACGTCCAGGTACGGTCTGGAAGTCACCTGACTGTCAAGCTGGTCGATCTGGGAAAAACTAAGTAGCGGAAGGCGCTGCCTTTCTGCGCTATGCACTTCGATAGAATCGTTCTCGCCGCGGTTCTCGCCCTTGCTCTGGTCATTGGGGGGTTGTCCGTTGCCGCGGCTCGCTTGGGCCCATCGGTCGACAGCCTAACCACGGCGCAAGCCCTGGATGGTACATCAGTCAACACGCAGGTCGGCCTGACCTTCACCGAGCCGATGAACACGGCGTCCGTCAACCGTAACTTCCACATTGATCCTCGTGTTCCCGGCGACTACACGTGGTCCGGAAACTCTGTTTTTTTCACGCCGCGTCACAGCCTGGCGTATGGTATGCACTACACCCTGACGGTAGGGACAGGAGCACGAGACGTTTCTGGGCGCCATCTTGCACACGTCTACGAGGCCACCATTACGACTCAGAGCGAGCACCTGTTATATCTGGCCACCCAGGGGTCGAACAGTGGCCGCCTTGTACTCACCTCGATAACCGGTAGAGAGACACCGGTTGGGAGTGCGGACGGGCTTGTTACTGACTTTTCAGTCTCCTTTGACGGCTCGCTGGCTGTGTACGTGAAACGTGGTTCACATGGAGAGCGTCCCGATGAAATCTGGATGTTGAGCCTGGCAGATGACAGTACGCAGCGGATATTTCGGAAGACGGACTGGGCCCTGACGCAGCCGCATTTTTCGCCGGACGGAAGTACCATCGTGTTCCTTGCGACCAATGTGCGCATCTGCAGCAAATACTATGGCTGCTATCGAGATCGAAGCGGGCCAGTCGTCGAAATGCTGAACGTGCGCACCGGCAAGGTCAGAGCATTCCGGTCGCGGACAGACGTTCCCCTAACCAACTTCATTGCATTCTCACCGTCCGGCCAGATCGCTTATACCGACCTGGGTTCGGCTCTCACACTAGCGCAGCCGTCGGGAGGCCGCATACTGCACATTCCGGATCGAGGTAACTCGCTGGAGTTCGCGGGCTTTGACTCACGAGGTGACAAGGCAGCTTTTGTCGGCCAGACGCCCAGTAGCTCAGGCGGCGATGTTCTCGTCTATCAGGGTGGTTCATACGTCGACGTCTCTCGGGGTGTGTACGACTCCTCGACACCTGGATTTTCGACCTCCGGAAAACAGATCGCATATGCCGCCTACCGTGGTGAGCTCGGTATTCAGCCGATATATGGAATTAATGTCTACAACTTTTCCAATCATCGAACGCTCCATCTCACAGCTGAGCACACTTGGAGTGATTGGACACCCACCTGGTCACAGGACGATCGATACATAGCCTTTGTGCGCTCCCAGCCGCAGGAAGCAATGTACATGGGCTCGGGCGCTATTTGGGTTATGCGCAGCGATGGGCGGGATGCAAGACCGCTAGGCGGCGAGGGAATGAATCCGCAGTGGGTTACCTGACATTTAAGAGGTAGGCGCCATTCTGTGTGCCTCACTCCCCGCGCCGCACCATCACCGAACGTTGGGACGCGAAACCGCTTCCAGTCTCAGAGACTCAACGTCAGCGCTGAGCCGCTCCGTCTGCTTTCCTTGAGACTCAACTGCCCAGAGTGGCGGATTCGTCATTGCATCGGCCAGTGGAACCCCATCCTGCCGTTGTGGCTGAATACCGAGAAGAGTCTCCACCGTGGGGGCGATATCCACCAGTCGGGCTGGATACTGTGACGTATAGTCCTGCTTTATATTCGGGCCTTTGACGATCAGTGGAATATGCTGCGACCCCCAGGTACCACCGCCATGATCTCCTTTACGGCCAATCTTCAGAAAATTCGGCGTCATCGTGATAGTGTTCTCGTCATAGAAGAGCACTATGTCAGGTGCCTCGGCCGACGTAAACGATCCAAGCAGGTCAGCGTAAGACTGAGTAACAGCGGCATGTGCCAGGCGAGTAGCCGAAGAGATCAGCGTGTAGGCGCCAGTCGGTCCACGCGCGTAGACCGCGTCGACGTTTGGGACATTTGCTGCTGACAGCGCGGCAGCGACGCGAGGAATACTTGTGGGGTTCTTGAGCCATATAGGGGTGTAGTCACCGTGTCCCTGATAAAGAATTTGCCCGCCGGCCCCCGTTATTACGTTCTGAATCTGGATTGAAGACACGTTGTGGACGCCTGGGACCATAGCGTGATCGGATGTGATGATGATGTATGTCCTCGACAGCATCCCTGCGCGGCCGTAGGCTGCAATCAATCGCGCAAGCTGGCGATCTATATTGGCGAAGAGAGGCTGCATTACGTCCGCATTCGTTCCCACCACGTGTCCAGCGACATCCACTTCCGGGAAGTTCACCATCATGAGTCTCGGGTGATATTTGAAGAGAAATTTCTCGGCCAGCGTGGTGGTCCATCCGTCTTCCAGACCATGAGTGCGGGGATAAGACGTCAGGTCTAGCTGCGGGCTGTCGAGGATCGATTTTGCGGGCACGTGGCCGGGTATGGCTCCAGGAACAAAATGCTGTCGCTTGTCGGTCATCCCGAATGCAATGAAGTCGGCGCTGCCGGCGCCCATCGCATCGGCCGCGTACACCTTGTGCCCGCTGATGGACACAACTATTGAGCCCGGATACTTCGCATGGACCATGGACGCGAGGCTCGGCGAGCCGGTCGCATGAATGAATTTGCCTATGTAGCCTGTGCGGTCGAGAGTGCCACTCAAGAGATCAGGCGACATTTGGTCTTTGCCCGGTACGCGCCAGGTATCACCAAGAATTAGGTGGTGCGACGGCAACATCCCGGTGCCAATCGTGGCATGCGAGGTTTCGGTGATGCTTGGGAGCTGCCCGACCCAGGCATTGGCATATTGCGTCCCCCCCGCCACCACGGTGGCAAGATTTGGCATGCGGCTGAGATCCATCTGGTCGTACCGAGCGGCATCGATCACCAGGACAAGCGCGAACGGCCCGGGAGGGGATGATTTGGACGTGTCGCTGTGACGCGCGGACGCTGGAGCCAGGACGGCACTCTCAGCTCGTGGACCTCCAATCAGAACGGTGGCGGTGGTTGCGCATGCCACTGCGACGACGATGAGCGCACGAAGTGTGCGCCTTACCTGCGCAACGGCCATGTGACTCCTCTGCTCGCCCAATCGTGGTCTCTGAAACGACAGGTGCACGGCGACGCGAATACGATCCAAGTGCAGCGCAATTGTATCGCTCCGCCAGAAATTGTGCGCGTTCCCAGTCCTGTCAAAACGCTTAACTGCGCTTGCGCGCCCCGGTAGCTACTTTGTCCTGCGACAAAGACGGTTTACCTGGAGATACGAATGGGCTCCCTGCTACGAGAAAACGCCACGGTCTATCCTGTCCCGCGCTCAAACCGACCCGCGATGTGACTACTATGTCCGGCGGCGGGAAACCGTCGTCCTCAATCCACATTTTGTCTCCCGTGAGGTCCAGCCCGTTAAGAGCGCGTGTCACTGCCAGTGCTTGACATAGCTTGGCCGGACCGTTGCACAGCTCGACTGTCGGACGGTCGCCGCGCAGCCGGCGCATGTGCTCGGCTCCCTTGAGTGGTTCGAGAGCACGAACCAGTGCTGCTCCGCTCATTCCGGACTGTTCTGATACCACATTCATGCAGAAGTGCATGCCATACGTGAAATACACATAGAGGTATCCTCCAGGACCGAACATGACCCGATTTCGCTCGGTTTGCCCTCGAAAGGCGTGAGAGCCTGGATCGCTGGCACCGCAGTATGCTTCTGTTTCGACGATTCGACCCGCGAGCACGTCGCCCTCGAGCAATCGGACAATTACCTTTCCAAGCAGACCTCGCGCAACGTCGATCGTGGGACGCTCGTACCAGGCCCGGGTGAGCTTTTCGGTCAACCGCGGGCAGATCCGGCCGGTGCTTCCTCCATTCGCCGGCGTAGCTCGACTACTTGATCACGCAGGGCCGCGGCCCGCTCAAACTCCAGATTCTTGGCTGCCTGCTTCATCTGTCCCTCCAGATCCTTCAGCAGTCGCATCAGCTCATCTTTGGGAATGTCATCCTGAACCTGGTAGTCTTCCCGCTCCTCTGCCACTGAGCGAACCTGATCCGAAAGATCATGAATCGCTTTCCGAATAGCGACAGGCGTTATGCCATGAATCTCGTTGTATTCAGCCTGAATTGCGCGCCGCCGGTACGTTTCTTCGATCGCGCGCTTCATAGAGTCCGTCATCCTATCCGCGTACATGATTACGTGACCATCGGTATGACGCGCAGCGCGCCCGATGGTCTGGATAAGTGAACGTTCGGAC
>DASVZE010000492.1:0-4245 GCA_036391775.1 Chloroflexota bacterium
GTCGAGGCGAACTCACCGATCGATTTGATGGATGGCGTTGATCTGGCGGGCAAGCGTGTGTTGGTCGTGGAAGATGGTCCAACGCTAACGCACGGGGAGATGTCCTTCGGCGCGGGAGTCGTCATTGCGCGGCGGCGCGGCGCGTCCGAGCTGATCGATCCCCGACCATTTGCCGTGGGCACGATACAACAAACCTTTCAAAGGTATCCCCATATTGGACCACTTCTCCCGGCGATGGGATACGGCGACAGCCAGATTCGAGAGCTCGAGCAGACAATCACTAGCGCGTCGCCGGATGTGCTGGTAGTGGCCACGCCCATCGACTTGACCCGTCTGGTTAAAGTTTCCATGCCCGTCGTTCGAGCTACTTATCGACTACAGGAACTTGATGGTCACATTCTCGAACGCGTGCTTCACGAGCGTCACATAATTTGACACCCTTTTGATACCAAACGATGTGGCGAACTGACGCGTCGTGTGGTACCGTGGCTGTTAGTCAGAACAAGGCAGGTGAGCCGGTACATGCGTACTCAGCGGCACGATATTACGATCCTTCTAGTTTGCGGTATTCCGATCATCATTGGTGTGGCCCTTGCCGCCAATTACCTTGCATTTGGCGCGGCGCCTTTTGGCTTGCCATCCCTGAGCATTCCGACCATCACCCTTCCGCAAGAACCCGATATCGAGCGCTATCTGCCATCCCCACTGGTAGATTTCATTCATTTCGCCCAGCAGAATACGGTCTCCGTTATACTTGCCTTTGCCGTCGGATCGCTTGCACTCGTCATGGCAAGCGGGATCTACGTAGATTTCGCGCACGCCCGCCGCAACTCGGTAAATGTTGTATCGGTGGACGATGACGACGATATAGATGAGCCTTACCATGCTCCATGGTTGCGTCAGGAGGACGCCCGCTCCCGTCAATAGCCGCTTTCTCCTTCGGCTGCGCTGAGCGGTATCATGGACAGTGTCGGACTTGACAGATCGCTGTGCCGGCAACATTGTTCTAAGAAAAGACGGAAATAGGAGACCTCATGGCTAATCGAGCCCAGCTTCACGCCGAAACTCGAGGTGTGGTCGGTAAAAAAGTGCGGCAGCTCCGAAAGCAGGGAATGCTTCCCGCCACAATGTACGGACACAACATTGAGCCGCAAACTATTCAAATTCGGTCATATGATATGCGCGATGTGCTTCGTCAGGCGGGAACGACTCAGCTGATCGATCTCACGATAGATGACCAGCCCCCGAGACCGGTCCTGATTCGCCAGACCGCCATTGATGCGCGCCGCAATGCATTGATCCACGTGGAGTTCTTTCAGGCCAATCTGCGCGAAAAGATCACAACTCATGTGCCACTGTCCTTCGTAGGCGAATCGCCGGCTGTGAAGGAGGGTGGGATCGAGTTGCACGTCATTGACCGCATTGATATCGAGAGCTTGCCTCAGGACGTTCCTGAGAGCGGCATCGAGGTCGATGTGAGTAAAATCACCGAGATCAACGGGGCACTTCACGTGAGCGACCTGGTGGCTCCGCGTAATGTCGTTATTTTGACCGATGCCGACGAGGTTGTCGCGAAGGTGAATCCTCCTGTCAGCGAAGAGGTGGTCGAGGAGGTTCTCGAGGAGTCGCAAGAACTTCCAGGCGAGATTGGTGGAGAGGAAACCCCGGCAGAATCCGTACCCGAAGCATAGGCTCCCCTCTACTCACGAGCCGACGCGGATTGTCTCGCCCCTTCACCTGCTAGCAGTACGTGGCGAGGCAGTTCGCCGAGCGACTCACCCCACCCAGCCGCCGGCGATGTGCACTGTTGCGGTACCGGCCATTAGTACGGCAAGTACTGCGATAAGATAACGAAACGACGTGCTGTGCAAGCGGTGTGCGGCCCAGACAGCGAGAGGAAACAAGGCCAGGACGAAACGGTCGACTGAGCTGAACGGCGCAAAGTAGCCGTCAAGCCATTGCGGGGAGCACAGAACAATCGCCCAGAACCCAACGCAGTAGACCAGCATTGAATGTCTTAGATCGCGCCAGGCGAGTACCGTCAGCACAAGAAACAGACACGTAACGCCGAGCTGGAGTGCATTTTCCGCTACTTGCCCAATATTTGCCGGTCGATGGAACACCAGCTCGTATAGAGACGAGGTAAACCCGGTCCAGGGGAATGTGATGGCTCGGTGCCAGGTTCGCTGAGCGGTGAAGAGGCGTGAGACAGAGATGCCCTGCGCGCTCAAAGTGGCCAGGTACGCCATAACTGCCAATGCCGATGGACCGACTGATTGAATCCACGTGCGCAGCCGCTGGGGGCCAAGTACCGCAATGACGGCGGGGAACAGGGCCAGCCCCGTGGAGCGCGTCAATAGACCCGCGGCTACCCAGACGCCCGCGGCCAGAGATTGGCGAGCAAGCGCATGATACAGAGCAGCCACGGCGCACAACAGGAACAAACCCTCTGTGTATGGAGCAAAGGTAAACATGGCAGTGGGGAATAGTCCCAAGAGCCAGATCGCGCGGGATGCGGCTTGTTTGTCTCGCCATTCCAGAACAGTCAATCGGTAGAGGTAGAACAGGGCGGCAAGGAAAGCCGCGTTGGAGAGGATCATGGCCCCCACCATGGAGGGGAGGCCGCTAAGATCGGCAATATGAACAAGCAACGGGTAGAGCGGGAAAAACGCAAGACTGGAGTGGCCACTCTGACCGCCATAGAGGCTCCACGAGTATCCATGTGCTGCAATGCCGAGATACCATTTGGCGTCCCAGGTGTGCCAGAGCGTCAGCGGTGAGCGGCGCAGAACCAGCGCCACCGAAAAAGTCACCGCCAATAGCAGGAGGCGGCTACACACAAATGGCGGCAGAATCGCAGCCGCAACCTCCCGCCACTCACTTTCGACGTGTCGATGAATCGCGAGGGAATGGTCGCCGTTTGGCTCTGATCCTTCTTGTCGCGTTTGTATGGCGTGTGGCGTCGCTATTTGACCCCCCGTGGGTTAACGATGAGGGAACCTACTTCGCTGTGGGCCAGGCCATGGCACACGGTTACCGCTTGTACAACGACGTTTGGGAGAACAAGCCCCCGCTGATCTATTTGTTGTACACGGCAGTGTATCACCTGGTTGGACCGTCACTGCTGACAATCAGGATTATTGCGACCCTTACCGCACTTCTCCTCGTTTTGTTGACATATCAGTTAGCTCGTGTCTGGACACATTCCTGGCCGGCACTCGCGGCCGCCACGCTGGTGGGGCTCCTTTTTGGGGTTCCTTTCCTCGAAGGGACAACCGCGAATGCTGAAATTTTTCTCACGGCGGCATCCGCCGGCGCTGTGCTCTGCGTTATGAGGCTGCGCCGTGGCGCATTGGGCGGCATCTTGATGGGGATTGCAATCTTCTTCAAGGCGGTGGCCGGCTTCGACGCATTGGTACTGGCTCTGCTGATCATGCGAGAGAGACGCGACGCACTGCCTTCATACATCACCGGCATCGCGTTGACAACCGTTGCAATCCTCGTACCGTCCGCACTTAACGGTATCCTTCCCGCGATGTTAGACGACGCATTTCTCTATGACGTGGGCTATGTGGGCCGGATGAACGGTCTGGGCGTCCCCTGGCTCCTTGCGGCAAAGGTGACTCTCCTGCTCGTTTTGACCGTGCGGCTTCGGCGCGCGCCATTCCCGGTTCTCTGGCTGCTCTACGCACTGGCAGGCGCTCTCGTCAGCGGCCGCGTCTTCGGCCACTACCTCATACAGTGTATGGTTCCTCTCTGCCTGTGCGTTGCATTGTTGATACAGCACAGAGAGTCTCTCGGCCGCCGGATCACTTTGCTACTACCGCCCGTATTCCTTGGTCTCGCACTTCTCAGCGCCCTGATAGGATCGCTCCTGGCGATGTCCGGCCACGAGTCCATACTGGCTCGACGTCTTTCCTGGTACACGAATTTCGTCCGGTACGCCGCCGGGGGCGAGTCGCAAGTCTCCTACCGAAACGGCGTCGACGATCATGTGAGTCGAAATTTGAGGATTGCGGCCGAATTGCGTACCCTCCCTGCCGGAAAGGTAGTGGTGTGGGGTAACACCCCATGGGTATATGTGCTGAGCGGCCGTCTTCCCGCGACGCCGTATACGTCCTCGCTCCGAGACCCGCAGGTACCCGGCGAGACGCAAACATTGCGCCGCGCGGTGGATCACTCTTCTGCCCGCGAGATAGTGGTGATCCATCCTCCTGCGCCCAGCCTTGGCGGCGCAGTTATGTC
>DASVZE010000493.1:0-3730 GCA_036391775.1 Chloroflexota bacterium
GGTCTTCGTCCATCTCGAGCAGCGGCAACCCTCGCTCACGCCGCCGCTCGTTGAGATGCGAAACCAATCCTTCGCCGAGGTTGGGCCGCAGCAGTGAGGACTTTTGCTGTTCGGGCAAGATCTGCGTATAAAGCCAGTACACCAGCACGGCGAAGAGCAGGACGAAGATCACGGTAACAGACATGAACACCTCCGAAATGGCACGGCCCGGGGGCGTGATGAGCCGCGGGGAGGTGGGGTCTTATATTCTGCCCTACTCCAAACCACGACGCAAGAGGTTTTCTGGTCTGGACAGGGCTGACTTCCTGGAGCTTACGAGGCGCGCCGCTTGATGGACAGACGCCAATCTCCGTCCGAAACGAGGCCCATGCGCAGCGCGTACACGGCAGCCTCGGTGCGGTCTCGCACGTGCAACTTGCTCAGAATATCGCTCACGTAGTTCTTGACGGTCTTCTCGCTCAGACCGAGCTGATTCGCGATCTCGCGGTTGCTGTCGCCATCCACAATGGCGCTCAGGATGTCGCGCTCTCGCCCGGTGAGGCCGGTCTCGAGGTAGCTCAGGCGCGCAAACTCGTCCAGCAATTGGATCGCCAGATCGGGGCTGATCAGCGCCTCACCGTACGCCACGGCGCGGACCGCTTCCAGGACTTCGAGGATATCTGCGCTCTTGGAGATGTATCCCCGGGCGCCGGCGCGGATGGCGGCAAAGAGCTGCTGCTCCTGCTGGTTGGCCGTCAGCACCACGACGTGCGCGTTCGGTGATGCCTCGATCACCCGCCGCACCAGTTCCATGCCCAGCGGCGTCAGACCGATGGGGTCCATCAACACCACATCGGCCTCACGCGCCTGCAGCGCGTTGATCAGTGATTCGCCGTCGGTGTAGGCTCCCACCACCGTCATGTCTGCCTCGGCGGCAACTAACCTCGAGAGCACCTGGCCCAAAAGATGCTCACGGTCTGCAAGTACAACTCGTATCATGTGACTTTCCTCCCCCTGCGGACAGCCGTCTTCGTGTACATTCACTTCCTAGCAATGGGAGTATAGGGGTCTTTCGTCCTGTTGACACTAGGCTACGGTTACGGTTCCGTTACGGTTGCCTTCTGGGGGAGAATTCACGTGGAAAGGATGAAGCACATGGAGTATCGTAACCTGGGCCGCACAGGCCTCAAAGTATCGGCCCTCTGCATGGGAACCATGCAGTTTGGCTGGACCACCGATGAGCGCAATGCGTTCGAAGTACTGGACGCGTTCGTCGACTCCGGCGGCACCTTCATCGATACGGCAGACGTGTATTCCCGCTGGGTCGAAGGCAATCCGGGTGGTGTGGCGGAGCAGATTATCGGACGATGGATGAAGGATCGCGGTAACCGGCAAGGCCTGGTGGTTGCGACCAAAGTCCGGGGAACCATGGGACCCAGTCCCAACGACGTCGGGCTCTCTCGCAAGCACATCCTGGATGCGGTGGAGGCATCGCTACGCCGCCTGCAGATCGATTACATCGATCTCTACCAGGCGCACTCGGATGATCCCGAGGCCCCGCTGGATGAGACGCTGGAGGCGTTCGACTCCCTGATTCGGCGTGGCCTGGTGCGGTACGTGGGCGCTTCCAATTACGCCGCCTACCGGCTGATGGAGTCGCTCTGGGTGAGCGACAAGCGGGGCTATACGCGCTACGACAGTCTCCAGCCCAACTACAGCCTGGCGCATCGCACGGAGTACGAAGCAGAGCTGGAGCCCGTATGCCTGGAGTACGGAATCGGCGTCATTCCCTATTCCCCGCTGGCCGCAGGATTCCTCACCGGGAAGTACCGGCGTGGTCAGCCTCTGCCACCGTCGGGGAGAGCGGAGGGCGTCAAGCAAAGCTATCTGCACGATCAGGGATACGCCTTGATCGAGTGCCTGGACGAGATCGCCGGCCGGCACGGCACGAACGTGGCGCAGGTCTCGCTTGCCTGGCTGCTTGCTCGCCCGGGAGTCACGTCGCCCATTACGAGCGCCAACACGGTGCAGCAATGGAGCGACCTGGCCGGCGCCACCGACGTGAATCTCACCGAAGAGGATATCTCCGCCCTGGACGAGGCAAGTAGCTGGGCGTAGTAGATCCCCTTACCCAGAAAAAGCCAGATCCCGGCCGGATTCAGTTAGCTGAATCCGGCCGTCTGCTTCCAGGGTGATGTAGCCTCTGCCCCGGAGTCTGGTGATCGACTCTCCCTGCCGCATCTCCAGCTCATCCCAGTTGGGGTAGATCTCTGCCAGGCAGGGCGTGAGCTGGGCGGACGTCGCTCCGCCCAACTGTTGCAGGCAGCGCGTGACCGCCACATCCATCTCCGTGATCTCCGGCTCTGCCATCTGCTCGACCTATGTCAGCCCACGATGTGGACGGGCGTGCCGTTGGGCGCCCAGTTGTACAGGAACTTCATTGCGTCGTACGGGACGTTGACGCAGCCGTGAGTTCCCCCGTAGTTGGTGCCGGGTTGTGTGCCCAGATTGCTGCCCGGGCCGTACACGCTGCGCCAGGGCGCATCGTGAATAAAGTAGCCACGGGCGAATTCCATGGCGAAGCTCATGCGCGACGGCGGATACCAGTCAGCCGATCCCGTGGGCCAGGGAGAGATCATGGTATAGGGGCTGTACTTGGCATACAGCGTGAAGTACCCGGTCGGGGTAGGCAGGGCACGGTTACCGGTCGTGACGGGTGTTACCAGCACCACATGATGGCCCACCCAGGCGCGCAATCGCTCGCGGGAGACCGAAATCGTGATGTGCTTGCCGGGATACACCGCCTGGGCGGCCGGTACGCCGCTCCCGAGTACTCCGAGTGTTGCCCCCAACAGGGCAAGGCAGATCACCAGACGGCAGCAGGATAAAACAACACCTCGCATCGTAGTCTCCTCCCCGTGCTCGACAAGACATGCGCACGGGCTTTCACTGTCCGTATGTGCAAAGTCCGTACCGGACCTGCGGGGAAATCGGGATCGATTTCGTGATTGAAGAGCCCTCCCTATGGCATCACCACGAATCCCACATCCTGTGTGTGTTTGTTCACGAAACGATGATCCGCCACCGCTCCCACGATCAGCGGGCCCCAGCCCCGAACGCAATGTGCAGGGGACGTAGGTGAGGCGTATCGATATGACATGCAAGTGAGGCGGATGCTGGTGTTGAACGTGCCGTCGGGCCGGACCGTGGTGGTGGCCAAGGGGTGGCGCGTAATGAGCTCGGCGCCGGGAGCACCGAAGAAGACTTGTATCTTCGCCCCCGGCCGAAAGCCGAGTCCGACAGCTCGCACAGGAGCGTCGAGGCGTGCGTAGCTGGGTTGCAGGTGCAGCTCTGGACCCCGGCCGAACACTGTCTGAGTCCGGACGGACGTCTCGCCATTGACCGGCACCTCGTCGAGCAGGAGTACTGAGCAAGCGACCGCAACGGTGAACAGAGCGAACGAGAGAGCCTTCATTGCGTTGCCTCCTCTGGTAGCTGTCTACCAGAACAACGCAAGGAGCCGGCGGGCGTTACGGACTTATGTAGCTGAAACGTTCGTACCTCTGGCCGGCAGAGCGCCGCCGCTCCATGCTTCCAGCAGAAGTGACTGTGCCACGGTGGCGGATAGGCCCCAGTGGGCCGTGACCTCGCGCACGCGGCCCTCCGGCGGCAGCGGCTCGCCGAGGTATGCCAGGCCGACCGCCTTCCGCACTCCCAGATCTCCGGCAACCACCCGCGGCCGACCCAGGCT
>DASVZE010000494.1:0-4393 GCA_036391775.1 Chloroflexota bacterium
GAAGATATGAGCCGTTTTCCAGACGAGCGGCAGAGATGGCCGCTGGCAGTCTGAGGAGATCGTCCAGGTTCGCCGGACTCGTGGTTCGAAGGGTGACGACTGGACGCTCGCTACGTACGAGGTCGGCCGGCCTTCCAAGAGCAACCACGCGCCCTTGATGCAGGAGCGCCACTCGATCACACAGAGACTCTGCCTCTTCCATGTAATGAGTTGTGAGCAAGACAGTCACACCCTGCCGGCGTAGAGACGCGATTAATTCCCATGTCGCCCGCCTCGCCTGTGGATCCATTCCGGACGTTGGCTCGTCGAGGAAGACAAGCTCTGGGCTGCCTACAAGAGCGAGGGCGAGAGAAAGCCGTTGCTTCTGGCCGCCCGAGAGGCGCCTGTAACGAGTGTGAGCAGACTCTTCCATGCCAACCAACCGAAGGATCTCTTCCGGCATCCTGGGCCGCGGATAGAAGCGGGCAAAGAGGCTCAGTGCTTCGACCGGTGTAATCGCGGGATAGAGGCCACCCTCCTGAGGCATGCCGCCGAGGCGGGCTTTCAGAGACCCCGGCGCGTCCATCGGATCGTGGCCCAGGACGCGCACGACTCCCTCATCTCGCCGTCTGTAGCCTTCCAGGATTTCTAACGTCGTCGTCTTGCCTGCTCCATTCGGGCCCAGAACACCGAAAACCTCGCCAATCTCCACGCAGAAGCTCACACCGTCGACAACGGTGCGCTGGACGTATGATTTGACGAGATTCTGGACGACGACCGCGTATCGGTCTTCCATCATGGGCCATGCAAGGCCGGCAGACCACTCCGCATGGAGGTGCTGTTCAGTGGGCACCCTGTGACCGGAAGGCCTGATTTGTACCGGCCAGAGGCCGGAAAGGGGAACGCGGTCATAGAGGCGAGTTCTCTGAAGTCGTGATTTCGGCCGTCAGCGACCGGCACCGGACGGCTGCGTCACAAGGAGGGATGTCCGGGGGGACCTTTCAGGTTGCGACTGCGGAAGCACGTGCATGCACAGGTAGCACAGGCTGCCGAAAACAAGTCCGGCACCGGCCGCGTGGGCCAGAGCGCTGAACAGGTCGACATGAGAGAGCACCACGATGGCGCCGGTCAGGGCTTGAAGGAGCACGGCACCGCAAACGAGAAGGCTGGCTCTGAAGATGTCCGGGCGCTCCCGCCGAAGACGGTAGCTCCAGGCGACGATTGCGGCAATTCCGAGCACAAGAAAGAATGCGACAAGCCGATGTAGCGTATTGACCCCGACGTGGCTGCTCAGTGACGGTGTCACGCTGCCACGACACAGAGGCCAGGTTCTGCATGCGTCGTCCGCATTGCTGTGCCGGACATAGGCACCGGCATAGACGACGACATACGAGTACACGGCGAGACCCCATACGGCCCACTTAAACAGGGGCGGCACTGGACGGTCACGAATGGTCTGCTCCCGCCCTGCCTCCAAGATGAAGACCGCTGTCAGCAGCACGCTGGCAAATGACACCAATGAAACGCCGAAGTGCAGAGCCAGTATGGCAGTCATCTGGGGATACATGACGGCCCAGGCGCCCAGTCCCGCCTGCAGAAAAAGAAAGACAATCATGACCGGCGCGAGAATACGAATTTCCAGGCGGCCACGATAGAAATAGAGGGCGCCGGCCGCCAGGAGTAGGATCAGAGGTGTAATCAGCCCGACAACCGCGCGATGGCTCCATTCGATGAAGACGCTCGTGGCGAACTGCGGCACAAACTTGCCATGGCACAGTGGCCAGCTGTGACCGCAGCCTTGTTCGGACTTCGTGTTAGTTACAGTCGCCCCCATGACGAGGACGCAGAACATGCCTACCGTTGTGATAACTCCGAGCCAGCGTAGCGGCCGTATCAACCCCGTTCTCGTTTGCTTCATCCTCAATCCTACGGAAGGTTGCGCGAGCTCTACCTACCAGTCTTGCGCCGGCTGATCGTCGGCGATCATAGCCTTTCCGCCGGCAAGACGAAGGTACACCGTGTCCTGTGATTTTATCCGCCCAGAGCGCGCTTTGCCGAGAATGTAGATTCCGGCCCCATAGTAGCCGGGAGACAGTTCTTTCGCCGTAAAGCTGGGGACGATGTGGACTCCGGTGGCGCCAGACCGCCTCAATTGGAGGCCGTAGCGAGCGATAGTCCGGCGCGTTCGTGGATTGGAAACAACGAAACGCAGGCTAGCCGCGTCCTTCTGTTGACTGATCGCGAGCGCCTTGCTCATAGCTCGGAACAAGGCATCACATACGGTAGACGAGTTGCTGGGCGGATTGCTGTCCCAGGAGCACACGGGATGTGACTGTGTCGGATAGGAGGGGACCAGGCATCCGGTAAGAAGGCAGAGAAGCGCCACGGCAAACGCGGCGCGGGGAAGTAAGCTCACAATCGCGGTTCACAGGACCGGAGGCACCAGTGCCTTGCTCTCGATGTCCTGACTTAGTATCGACTCGAATTCGGTTACAGCCATGTTGCCGAGATCGATTCCGCCACGGACGCGAACAGATACTGTATCCGTATCTGCCTCTTTGTTTCCGACCACGAGCGTATAGGGAATCTTCTGAAGTTGCGCCTCTCGAATCTTCAGATTCAGCCGCTCGCTGCGATCGTCAACGTCGACGCGCGCACCGGTCTGCCGCAATCGCCTTTGCACCTCGCGCGCGTAGTCGGAGTGACGATCTGCAATAGGAAGCACGACAGCTTGGACCGGCGAGAGCCAGGTGGGAAACGCACCGCCAAAGTGCTCGATCAACAGCGCGAGAAAGCGCTCGGTCGCGCCTGTGACCGCGCGGTGGATCACGACCGGTGTATGAGCCTGACCGTCCTCTCCGATGTACTGACAGCCCAGACGTTCCGGCTGAATAAAGTCGATCTGGATGGTGGAGAGCTGCCACTCGCGTCCCAGAACATCTCTGGCGTTGAAATCTGCCTTGGGACCGTAAAACGCTGCCTCGCCCACGACGGGCCGGTATTCAACACCCAGTGCGTCCAGAGCATCGCGCAGGGCCTGTTCCGCCCGGTTCCACTTGTCCTCGTCGGCCACAAACTTCTCGCTGTCGGCCGGGTCGTGCAAGGAAAGCTGGACATAATAATCGGTGAAGCCGTACGTCTCCATCACTTCCCGAATCAGTTGGATGGCCCTGCTGAACTCTTCCTGGATCTGTTCAGGAGTGCAGAAGATGTGGCAATCGTCCTGAGTGAGGGCGCGTACGCGCGTGAGGCCGCTTAGCTCGCCCGATTTTTCGTATCGGTACAGTGTCGCAAATTCGGCGTATCGCACGGGCAGCTCACGGTAGCTGTGATATTGCGTGTTGAACAAGGTCATGTGGCTTGGACAGTTCATGGGCTTGAGAACGTACACATCGTTCTCGTCTTCCATGGGAGGAAACATGACATCGCTGTAATGTGCCAGGTGGCCAGACCGTTCGTAAAGCTCTCGCTTGACCAGGTTGGCGGTCCAGACATGCTGGTACCCATGGCGCGTCTGGGTTTCGCGCACATATGACTCCATCACATGACGGAGCATCTCTCCCTTTGGAAGGAAGAGGGGAATTCCGGACCCGATATCCGGGCTGAAGGTAAAGAGCTGGAGCTCGCGCCCGAGCCGGCGGTGATCGCGTTCGCGAGCAAGCTCGAGATTGTGAAGATATTCTTCCAGCTCGGACGGTGTCGACCACATCGTGCCGTATATTCGCTGCAGCATGGGATTCTTTTCGTTTCCTCGCCAGTACGCTCCAGCCACGCTGGTCAATGCGAAAGCCCCGAGTCTTCCCGTCGATTGCACATGAGGACCGCGGCAGAGATCCACAAAGTCACCGTGCTGATAAACGCTCAGGTTGCCGTCGCCGAACTGGCGGATCAGCTCAAGCTTGTAAGGCTGGTTCCGAAAGAGCTCAAGAGCATCTTGCTGAGAAATCGGCCGCCGCTCAAATGGCTGGTCGGCTGCGATACTGCGCCGCATATGCTCCTCGATCGTCCGAAGGTCGTCCGGGGTCAGCGAGCGTGGCAGATCAAAATCGTAGTAGAAACCATTTTCAATGGGTGGACCGATGCCAAGCTTGGCATCAGGAAACATTTCTACCACCGCCTCGGCCATGACGTGCGCGGCACTATGTCGCATGCGTTCCAGTGGCGACATCGAGATTTCTATGTTGTCGAAATTCGTATCCTCAGACATCGGAAGCCTTTCCTATTTCCTAGGCCATGGTACAGCCTGCCGATTTCCGGTGGGCGTACGGACCGGACACGTGTTTCGCCGACTACAATTGGGGCGGAGTATCGAAAAGGAGAGCGCGTATGTCGTCGCACGCCGCTCATATGGAAGAAGTCAGTGCACCGCCCGCGGTAGGACTCAATTGGCTGAGACTTTCTCAACGCCTGAATG
>DASVZE010000495.1:0-5911 GCA_036391775.1 Chloroflexota bacterium
GCACGGGCGTGGGAACTGTGCATCTGGCCGAGGTCCTGGGCGCTACGGAAGGAGACGCGTGAGCAAACTGCCGTCATTCCAGCAGGGTGCCCGAATTGCGCTGCAGGATGCGCAGCTCCGGCACAATCTGCGCAAGGCCACTGAAACGATCCGGGCGAAACGAGCGGGCGTCGTCGCGGAGGTGCCGGACTGGCAGCAGCTGCGAGAGGCGGGGCGCCAGATCAAGGCGCATACCATGCGGCACCTCGATCGCTACCTGCTGGAGCTTGAGGCATCTGTGGTGGAAGCCGGGGGCCATGTCCACTGGGCAAACGATGCGGTGGAAGCCAACCGGATCGTGGTGGGCCTGGTGAAAGGAGAGAACGTTTCCGAGGTAGTCAAGGTAAAGTCGATCGCCACCGATGAGATCGGTTTAAATCACGCGCTCGAGGCACAGGGTATCCGTGCCGTCGAAACAGATCTGGCCGAGCTGATCATCCAGCTGGCGGGTGAAACATCGTCCCACATCCTGGTGCCCGCCATCCACAAGAATAGGGCCGAAATTCGCGAGCTGTTTATGCAAAAGCTCGGCGCTGAAGGGATCTCAGACCACCCGGCCGAGCTGGCCGAGGTAGCACGTCGCTACCTGCGACAGGCGTTTCTGAGAGCGGAGGTCGGGATCTCGGGCGCCAACTTTGCGGTGGCGGAGACGGGTACGGTGGCGGTCTTCGAGTCGGAAGGAAATGGGCGCATGTGCTTGACTCTCCCCCGCACCCTTATCACGGTGATGGGGATTGAGAAAGTGATTCCGCGATTCCGGGATCTCGAAGTTTTCGCGCAGCTCCTACCGAGATCCTCCACCGGCGAGCGGATGAATCCCTATACGTCTCTCTGGACCGGCGCCCAGCAAGAGGACGGTCCGCAGACTTTCCACCTCGTACTGCTCGATAATGGCAGGACGCGCGTACTGGCGGATCAGGTGGGGCGCCAGGCGCTGCATTGCATTCGTTGCAGCGCCTGTCTCAATATCTGCCCGGTATACGAGCGTATAGGCGGCCACGCATACCAATCGGTCTACCCGGGACCCATTGGTGCTATTCTCACGCCTCAGCTGCTGGGAGTGGAGCAGGCGCCCACGCTTCCGTACGCTTCCTCTCTCTGCGGAGCGTGCTATGAGGTTTGCCCGGTGGCCATCAACATCCCTGAAGTGCTGGTCCATCTACGTGGCAAGGTGGTTCAGAATAAGCAACGCGGGCTTCGCGCACGCCTCGATCCGGAAAACGCGGGAATGGAGATGATGGCCCGTGTTTTTGCCGACCGCCGGAGGTATGAGCTGGCGCAGCGGCTGGCGCGGCAGAGCCAGCGGCCATTTCAGCGACGAGGCGCCATTTCCTGGCTCCCCCCACCCCTTTCCGGCTGGACGGCGATGCGCGACCTCAAGCCCATGCCGGATAAAAGCTTTCGGCAGTGGTGGCGCGAGTCGCGAGGAGGGAGCGCTTGACCGCCCGGGACATGCTTCTAAGTCGCATCCGCGCCGCCCTATCCGGCGACTCTGTTACAAAGGAAGAGATCGATCGCGACTATCGCCAGGAGACACAGGCGACAAGGGCGGAGATCACAGCCGAGTTTGCCCAACGAGTTGCAGAGTATAGAGCAACGGTTGCGCGCTTGCCGGCGAGAGAACTTCCGGCTGCCATAGCTGCTGCCTGCAGCAGGCACGGAGTTCGCACCCTCGTTGTTCCCGATGATATGCCGCCCGAATGGCTGCCGGAGAAGACTGTGGTGCTTCGCGACGGAGCCCAATCCGAGTTTTCCAGAGAACAACTTGATACGACTGACGGAGTACTGACCGGGTGCTTGCTGGCTATCGCCCAGACCGGCACTCTTGTGCTTGATGGTGGTCCGCTTCAGGGACGCCGCATCATCAGCCTGCTGCCTGACTATCATCTTTGCTTGGTCTACGAAGACCAGGTGGTGGGTTTGGTTGCGGAAGCAATCGCTCGCCTCGGGGATGTTGTTCGACAGTCCGGACGCCCCATCACCCTTATTTCAGGGCCCTCCGCTACTTCAGACATCGAGCTGAACAGGGTAGAAGGAGTGCACGGTCCCCGCACTCTTGAAGTCTTGCTCGTCTCACGTTAACTCGAGGGGAACGAGTCGCCCAGATCGGGGTTCCCGGTGCGGCTGCGGTAGCGGGTCCACCAGGTGGTATCAACCTGGAGCTCCATCAAGTTTGTGAGCCGACAGGCACCGGGCGCCGTGCTACTGGGCAACCGGCGGAAAGAATCCAGGTTGACGGGCTTCGCTCCCTTAGACACAAGATACGCGTTGATGAATTTGAAGTGGGAATGCTCGTCCTCGGTGTTGTCGTGGATGTACTGGGGCATGTCCATTTCAGGTGATCGATCTTCTCTTCCATAATCTTTTCCTTCGGATTTCCGGGCCACGAGGGCGGAACGACCGGCGATGCGGTCCGGCAGTGCGTGAAAGGGCTTCGACGTCGTGCCAGCAATGGCTACGCCGACGGTTACAAAGATAGAAGAGCTGCGTCGAGCCCGATCTCATTCAAAAGGCAATAATCTTCTTTGAATCATGGCTTACTCGAATATCTGCGCGCGGACCCCGCCGAACCGTATACTACGTGCCATGACTGTGTCTCTGTTCCAGGCGGACCTGTCTGCCAGTGAAGACGGGTGCCGTGCCGAACGTCGACGCTCCTAGAGATCGGCACAGATCGAGGTTACCGCCGTGTGGAAAGTGATACGCCGTATCCTGCTGATGGTTTTGGCGGTTGTCGTCGTCACCGCCCTATGGATGGGATACGAGGTTTACACGGTCTATACAGACGTAAGTCGGACCTACCGTGTGGCGCCGCGGATCGCCATCGAACCCAGGGTGACGCCCGTTACTAATTTCTTCGGCAACCATCGCATCAACGTCCTTCTGCTGGGCAGCGACAACGACCAGAAATTTCAACAGCAATATCCGCTCTCGCAGAGCATGATCGTGGTCACTATCGACCCGGTCCACGATGACGTCTCCATGCTTTCCATTCCACGCGATTTCTGGGTGCCGATTCCCGGTTATGGAATGGGGAAGATCGACACCGCGGCGGAGCATGGTGGAGTCTCACTGGCCCGAGCCACGGTTGAAAACCTGCTCCACATCAATATCGACTACTACGCGTGGATAGGACTCAACGGATTCAGCCACGTGGTGGACGACTTCGGTGGCGTGACGGTCAATATCACGCATCCTATCCTCGACGATTTCTATCCCAATGATCTGGGAACCGCTGATCCCTACGCCTACACTAGAGTTTTCATCCCGCCTGGGTGGCATCACCTTTCTGGCCGCCAGGCGTTGGATTATGTGCGGAGCAGGCACGGCGATGCCGTGGGGGACTTCGGCCGTTCCGCGCGGCAGCAACAGGTGATGCTGCGCTTGCAGAAGCAGGCCGGCGGATGGAACCTCCTACTGAAGATTCCGCGGCTGTCGCACGATCTGAGCAGCATGGTGCGCACGGATATGGATCTGCGCCAGCTGCTCGACATGGCGCGGCTGTCCCGGCACATTCTTCCGTCGCACATCAAGCGCGTGGTGCTCTCCGCGCCGACGTATTGCCAGTACAGCACAAGCGCCGACGGTCAGAGTATCCTCGTACCATATTGGCGGGCCATCCTTCCGGTCACGCGTGCTATGTTTGCCCCGATTCAGCCAACTGCCCCATCCGCATCCGCTCATGTCGCAGTGCCTGCACACCTGGATTCGCCCTCCCCGACCACCGTCCCACAGCGCTCGTCGCCGCCTTTGCCCATACCATCCGCCACGCCCGTTTTCAGATTACCTGCGCGTCTTCCGGGAACCCTGATATACGCCTCCGGAGGCACGTTCTACCGGCTGGATCGAACGGGGCACGTGACCAGCATCATGCCGTCCTGGATGAACGCTGCGGCTATGCCGGCCGTCTCACGGGATGGCCGAACCGTAGCGTTCGTCCGGTGGTCTAGAGAAGCCTCAGATATTGACATATACAGTTTACGGTCACATAATCCTCTCACTCAGGTCACGAAGAGCATATCGCCGGACCCGACGTTCATCAGCAACTCGTTGTGGGCCGCGTGGCCCACATGGTCACCAGATGGCAAGACCATCCTGTTCTCCGGCGACGGTTACAAACTGCAGCTACCGGCAAACGAGAGCAGGCAACAGGACCTGGCGATCTACGCTATGGACCCCAATGGCTCGAACCTACGACAGCTCACGACCCCAGATCCGGGCGCCGGAGGGGATACCGATCCACAATTCCGGGGGAAGACCTCGGAATATTTATATGATCACTGGTCGTACAACCATCAAAATGGCCTTGCGGTCGGTCAGCCATACTCTCAGCTTATGATTCGGGACGTGACTAATTCCGCCCGCGTGTGGACTCTCACGCCGCCCTCTGGACAGATCGTGCAACCAGCGCTTGACCGAACGGGCAACAACATTGCGTATATCCAGAACGGGCCCGGCACCAGCACGCTCGTCTCGGCTCGAATCGTGAATTCGGCAAATGGACCGCACCTATACGGTCGGAAGGTCATCGCAAGCGGCCAAATCGCGCAGCCCGCTTTCACACCGGACGGCCGCCGGATCTCGTATCTGCGGGCCGAGGGCAGCGGTTTCGCTCTATTTCTGGCGCCGGCATCGGGCGGTGCGGCGGTTCAGATCAACGCTCCCGGCAGCGCGGTCGACGCGGAGTCTCGCCCTATCTGGTCGCCGTAATAGACCACAGAGCTCTGCCGGCCGTCTCTGCGTGACCGCTTTTTACTGGACATGCAATGAGGAGGTACTGGTGACCTCATCCAATCGCTTGTTGCGCACACCCGTTACTCGAGCATGTACTCCAGGCTGGAGGTCCGAGATAGAACCCTTCCTGCCGTTCTTCAGCGTGATCCGCGTGTCTCGATCGACGTCTACCACGCGCGTGACCTTACCGAAGAGCATAGTGTAGTCCCGGGATTCTTTGGAAATCGTGACGCCTCCAGAGGTTTCCTGGCTCACACCGAAAATGACACCACTCTGGTTCTTGAATGGCGTGAGATCCGTGTCCTTGACCCATTGCCCCGTGTAGACAAACGCGTGCTTCGGATCTGGGCGCGCCGCCGCCGAAACACGGTCATCGGGACGGAGGTCTGCGACAGAGGCGCGACCACCCGGCATGTAGACGGGCGACTGAGCGGTCAAGGTAACAGTCGCCACGTCGCCGCTCGTAAGCCGAATGCGCATCTCAATCCGTGACTTGACCATCGACAGCTTCAGGATCGAGCCTGAGAGTTTCGTTTGATTTAACGTCGCGCTGGAGCGTCCGATGCGAAGAACATGAACCGTGGACGTGGATGTGATTTCATCAAGGCGCGAGTTGTGCACGCCGGTCACCTGAATCTGCTCTCCGGGCTTCAGATTGGACGCCGTGCCCTGGTTTCCATTCGGGAGCGTGATGTGAGCGCCTGGGTCGATGTCGACGACCATAGTGCGCTTGCCAAAGCGAACAGTGTAGGATTGACCTTCCTTGCCGGCGTTGTAGTCTGCGGTGCCCTCCAGTCCCACGTTAATGATGACGCCTGTTTGCTTGGAGAACGGTGCAAGATCGGTGTCTTTCAAGGAGCTAACGCCAAAGACGAGGGCGGCTGTTGGATCTGGCCGGCCCGAAACTATGACATGGTCGCCGGGCCGCAGATCGGCCAGTGACGCGCGCCCCTTCGTCGTGAGCACGGGCATGGCCACGGGCATGAGGAGGGTTGCAATGTTGCCATTCGCAATGCGCATGCGCAGCTCTATATTGGGCTTGGTGGCAGAAAGCTTGAGGATGGTACCGGACAGTGAGGTCAAAGAGCTGATGTCGGTCGCCGGGCAGGATGCCGGATGAAGGACCAGTGGACTCAAC
>DASVZE010000496.1:0-2067 GCA_036391775.1 Chloroflexota bacterium
AGCGGGATTCGTCCTCGGTGGCGCAGGACTTTTTCATCAATATGGGAACCGACGCGGCCTACAACATCGCGCGAGAGTTCTGGCCGGATATGCGCGCGAGTTTCCCGAGCCGGGCGCTACGGAAGTTGGGCGATATAGTGATCGGGCCGCACGGGTTGCCGAACCCCAACCGCTAATAAACTGCCGCCATCGACCTTACGACCGAATCGTCAGCCCAACAAATCAATCCCGGAATGAATGCGACGGACATGTCGGGATGTCGTGGGCGAACGCGAGCGGTAAAACCGTGGAGCCCGCTGCGGGCGATGATGGTTTCGACGTAGTAGTTGTAGACGCCGGAGGAAACCTGGCCTGCGGCTCGCATCTCGGCAAGCTCGCAATCTACCAGCTCGCCATTCATGTCCACGCGACCGACATAGAGCTCAACCATGACGTCTTCTGGAGTCAAGCGTCCGAGGTTAACCTGGGCTTTGACCTTCATTGTCGTGGAAACGAGAACTGAACTGGATGGGCCGTCTTCCACGTTGAGGATCCGGACCTCGTGCCATTCGCGGCGGATGCGCTCGATGGAATTGGAGAGTTCACGGGCGCGCTGAGCGCTATTGGCATCGAGCTTGCGGAAATGGGTGTGGCAAGGAATGTAGTAAGACTGGACGTAGTCGCGCACCATGCGATGCGTGTTGACGAAGTGGCAGAGCGAGTCGATGGAGGCTTTCATACGCTCCACCCATTTGCGCGGAATGCGATCGGCGCCGCGGTCGTAGAAGGTCGGGACGACGTCGCGCTCGAGCAAAGAGTAGAGAGCCTCGGCCTCAACCTGGTCCTGGTATTCGGGATCGGAATAGCTCTCTCCGTTGCCGATTGCCCAGCCGATCTGAGTAGAATTGCCGGGATCCTTCCAGACTTCATCCCACCAGCCATCGGGAACGCTGAGGTTGAGCACGCCGTTGGCGGCCGCTTTCATGCCGCTAGTGCCAGAGGCTTCATTCGGGCGGAGCGGCGTGTTGAGCCACACGTCTACGCCCTGCACGAGCGAACGGGCCACTGCCATGTCGTAGTCTTCGAGGAAGACTACATGGCGACCGAGGATGGGGTCGCGGCTGATCTCGGTGATCTTGCGGATGAGTTCTTTGCCGGCGTTGTCCTGGGGATGTGCTTTGCCGGCGAAGATGAGCTGAACCGGGCGAGAACTGTCGGTCAAGATGCGGCTCAGTCGATCCATGTCGCGAAGAATGAGGGTGGCGCGCTTGTAGGTGGCGAAACGACGGGCGAATCCAATGGTTAGAACATCGGGGTCGAGGACTTCTGCGGCGGCATCGATTTCCGGCTGCGGAGCGGAACGGCGCATGCGTTGAACACGAACCCTTCGACGAGTCCAGGCCACGAGACGCTCACGGCGGCGCTCGTGGGTTCGCCATAATTCTTCGGCGGGAGTGGACAGTATCCGGCTCCATACGTCGCCGTTAGCGGGTTCTTCACGCCAATTCGGTCCGAGATAACGGTCGTAAAGCTGCTTGACCTCGGCGGGAAGCCAGCTTGGGAAGTGAACTCCGTTGGTGACGTGCTTAATGGGAATCTCGTCGGCCGGTACGCCGGGCCACATTGAACGCCACATCTGGCGGCTCACCTCTCCGTGCAATTTACTCACTCCATTCGCGCGTGCCGCCATTCGGAGGGCGAGGACGGTCATGCAGAACTCACCCTTGTCTTGAGTCCGTCCGAGATTGAGAAAGTCGGAAAGAGATAGACCGAGTTCTCGCGCGGTTTCAGCGAAGTAGGTATTCATCAAGTCGGGGTGAAAGTAATCATGACCGGCTTCGACGGGAGTGTGCGTCGTGAAGACGAGGCTTGCGGTGGCGAGTTCACGGGCTTCCGCATACGAGACGCCTCTGCTCTTCATGAGCTGGCGGACATGCTCGAGGGCGAGGAAAGCCGAGTGGCCTTCGTTCATGTGGTAGACGGTCGGCTCGAGTCCTAGCAGCTTGAGAGCGCGGTAGCCTCCGATACCGAGCAGGATCTCCTGACGAATGCGTGTCTGCCGGTCTCCACCGTAAAGCTGATCCGTGA
>DASVZE010000497.1:0-1841 GCA_036391775.1 Chloroflexota bacterium
GTCCGGCCATTCGACCTGGTAGGCCGCCGCTCCTTCTTCCTGCGCCGCCTGAACGAGCTTACGGGTATTGGCGCTGGCCTGCCCGCCTATCGCGATCACCACCTCAACATCGCGCGCCAGCTCCCGGACGGCACGCTGGCGGTCTTTGGTTGGCTTGCAAATGGTGTTGATCACCCGTACTTCAACGCCCCGAGCCACCATGGCTGCTACGACGTCGCGCGCAAGGGCAATGAATTTTTCGACATTTGACGTACTCTGGGAAATCAAGGCAACCCGGCGTGTCGGTTCCCATCCGTCAAGATCGGCGATCGAGCTGATCACCTTCGCTTTCCCACCAGACCAACCGACGATGCCGCGCACTTCTTTGTGCTTCTCATCGCCGTACACGAGAACCGAGTACCGTTGATGAACCAGATCCCGTGCTGTTTTTTGAATGCGGGTTACGAGGGGACACGTCGTATCGATGACCTTTAGACCACGCGCTTCAGCCTCTTCCTGGAGGTTGGGTGGAGCACCGTGCGCCGTAATGGCGACAATTGAACCTGGAGGAGCATCGTCCAGAGTGTCCACGATATGAACGTTAATACGCTCCAGCTGCGCGGCGATCTGGGGATTGTGGACGATGGCACCAAGCGTGTAAACCTCCGTGCCGTCGCTCCCGAGCTCCTTTACGACTTCAATTGCGTCACGCACGCCGAAACAAAAACCCATAGAATGGGCGCGAATAATTTCCATACTTTGCTCAGTGATTCCTTTTGCTGTTCGGCCTATTTTACACCGGAGTACTGAGCAACAAGGTCGCCGGTCATTGCGGCCGGAGTGGGCGCGCCGTTATCATCAGTCGTGGCCGCACTATGTCGGCCACGATTTTATGTTTGAGAGCGGTCAGACACGGCTTGGTTGGAGCAGGCTGCCCAGGGGTGCCAAGCGCTCGGGCGCCTGAAGTTGAGTCAGACCCACACGTGTGAATACACATCTGTTGTATTTCACTCGAACTCGAGTGCTCCGTGCTCATATGATCCGATCCCCGAGTGACCGCTGCCACAGACCGAAGAACACGCCATGCAGGACCATTACATGAATGGTGAACCACACCGATTCGTCATCATCGGCAACGGTGTCGCAGGAACGACCGCCGCTGAACACATACGCCGACATGAGCCTGACGCTGACGTCACCCTCATCGCTGGGGAACCATATCCGCTCTACAACCGCGTAGCACTTCCTATCTTCTTGAAAGGTCGAGTACAAGAGCGGAATGTCATGATGCGAACGGTTCAAGCGCACGAGCAGCGTGGAGTCAAGCTACTTCTTGATACGTGGGCCGATGCTATATGTGCAAATGAAAGGACAGTGATCCTTAGTTCCGGAGTCGAGCTACCCTGGGATCGACTGCTCATCGCCACAGGCGGCACCCCTCGTGAGCTTGAAGTTCCGGGTGCGCATATGGATGGCGTGTATCAGTTTCAGACTCTGGACGACACGAAGTCTCTCATCGCACGGTGCGAAGAGTCGCGAAGCGCCGTGGCGTTGGGCGGAAGCTACATAGGCTACGAGCTTGCAGAAGCCTTCTCTCATCGCGGGCTGCACACAACCTGGATCATGCGTGGAGATCGGTTTTTGCGACGATTGCTGGATGATCGGGGCGGTGAGGTTGTGGATCTGCTCGCCGCAGATCGCGGAGTTGACGTCGTGTACAACGATTGGGTCGACTCAATTGAGTCCAGCAACGGACATCCAAGCGGGGTAATGACGAAATCCGGAAAGCGCTGCCCGGCCGATATGGTCGGGTATGGTATCGGCCTCAGTTACTATACGGACTTAGCCGAAAGCATTGGTTG
>DASVZE010000498.1:0-2023 GCA_036391775.1 Chloroflexota bacterium
TCACAAATGCCGGCCGAAGCGGGAGCCACGTCCGCGGTCGCCGCGCAACTCCTCGAAGCGGATCTTGTACTGATCGAACCCGGCTCCAAAGGTGTTGTCTCCAAAGCGACCCGAGGGAGCGAGCGCCGCCGCAGACACCTACAAACTGGACGGAGCGAGTTGATGTTAGGCTCCGACCAACCCCTCCAGTGTTCTAAGGTGAGGCTGAATGAGATCTAGCGAAGCACATCGCCGCCTTGCGCCAGCTTATCTCTTCCAAGGGGATATCCTCGTATGGAGATGCAGCCGCTGCCGCAAGATGTTCTTCCTTGACGTAGCGGAAACAGTCACGGAGAACCCTCCGGCACGCGTGTCGAGAGAGTTCACCCGGCATTTCTGCTCGACGCCGATGGACGAGGACTTCCCGTCCGAGGTGATCAGCATCATCACAGGGGAAAACCCCGGCGGAGGCGACGGAGAGGATCGGGAGTAAAACCAGCGCCACGGGGTTTCGTACCGGTGTGCGACAGACGCGCTACCTATTCAGGTGTATTTCCCCGTGGGCAGACAAAGTGGCACTGGCATAAGTAGTCAAGCTCGCGCGATCCCTGCAGTCCAAGAACCGTGTCAACCATCCTATGCATTCATGGACGTTCGCTTCAGTAACGTTCAGGCGGGCGGCGATTTCCTGGTCGTTCATTCCTCGGGCGATCAATCTGTAGATTGGGCCGAGCAAGCCCAGCCTCTCCCAATAGTTAACCATCGTGCTCCAGACCTTTCTTGATCGTCATCGCATTCTCTTCATCCGTCGAGATACCGGGCGGTTTGGGAAGCGGCCGCAGCTTGTTGCTTCGCCGCCTTGGCACGACGCGCAACAGCGGTGCGACAAACAAGTCGTATAACAATGTCCTCACGGGATGTTCCATAGGAGTTTGACTTCTTAATGAGCCGGAATTCCTTTCGTTGGATCTCAAACTGGCACGAAACTGTGCACGCCCCTGTCGTGCCTTCGTGACACTCTCGCCATATCACACTGTATGGAAGCGTGCGCCAATGCGTCTGAGCAATTCCGCTCACTCACGTTCGTCACGCGGAATGGCGCAGAGGTTCCTTGGTCCTACGCTCGCTGTCGGCGTTCGCACAATCCATTAACGTCCAGCCACTGCAGTAAGGAGCGCACGCTGGCCCGTGCGAGGGCGATCGAACAATCGGCAGCGCCGTAGTACACATTGATCGTGTCGCCATCAGAGTCCAGCGTGTATCCGCAAGGGAACACGACATCATGAACATCTCCCTGGCGCTCGTATTCCGCCTCCGGACCGAAGATCCACGACTGGCCCCGAAGCAAGAGCCTTTCTGGATTCTCAAGATCGAAGAGCGCCAGGCCCAGCCGGTAAAGGCACCCCGAGGGCGTGTGCCGAACACCGTGGTAAATGACTAGCCATCCTCGTGATGTCTCAATAGGCGGTGGGGACATACCGATCTTATTCGCGTCCCACCATGCGCCGCGGCGAGCTTCCATCATGACTCTGTGGCTACCCCAATGCCGCAAATCAGGGGAGTAGGAGATCCACATATGTGCACCCAGCGCGGTCATTGGCCGATGGATCAGCGCCCAGAATCCTCCGATTTTGCGGGGAAGGAGTGCCGCATCTTTGTCATCCGGCGACATGATCACACCGTATCGCTCAAAGCTTCGGAAATCCTCAGTGAGGGCGAGTGAAACTCCGGGACCGCCTCGGGAATATGAGGTGTACACAATAGCGTACCGCTTTAGTTCCGGAACGTAAGTCAATCGAGGATCCTCGATGCCCCACAACTCTTCCGGGTAACTATCTGGGTTGGGCATGAGGGTGGGTTCCGGGTCAATTTGCCATCCATCTACTCCATTTGTGGACCGGGCAGCGCAGAGGTGCGAGAGGCCTCGTCTGTCCTCCACCCGGCAGAGCAACAAGGTGGTTCCATCCTGAAGGAGCGTTGCACCGGCGTTGAATACGCTATTGACCGGATACGGCCAGTTTCTGCTCGTCAAGATTGGATTGGA
>DASVZE010000499.1:0-6652 GCA_036391775.1 Chloroflexota bacterium
TTACGCGTTTGACCGATGCGGAAGGCGCGGTCGGTGGCTTGCTGCTCGACCGCCGGGTTCCACCAGCGATCGTAGTGAAACACGTGGCTGGCGCGCGTGAGATTGAGGCCGGTTCCGCCGGCCTTGAGGGAGAGAATAAAGATGGGAGGACCCCTCCGATCGTTCTGGAACCGCGTGACCAGGCGATCGCGCATGTGCCGCGGTGTGCCGCCATACAGGAAGATCACTTCTTTATTGAGCCGCTCGCGCAGGTAGTTCTGTAGCTCGCGGCCCCATTCCGCGTACTGGGTGAAGACCAGAGCACGGTCGTCGGCCGCGACGACCTCGTCGAGCATTTCCTCGAGTCGGGCAAGTTTCCCCGACCGGCTGGTGAGAGCGCTATGATCCCCCAGGAAGTGTGCCGGGTGATTACAGATTTGCTTGAGCTTGGTCAGACTGGAGAGGACCAGCCCGCGACGCTGAATACCCGACGAGGAATCGATGGCCTGGAGCACGTCCTGCACCACTGCCTCGTAGAGCGATGCCTGCTCAGGCATGAGCGAGCAGTACACTTTCATCTCCAGCTTGTCGGGAAGGTCCGAGATAACGGTGGGATCGGTCTTGAGCCGCCGCAAGATAAAGGGTTGCACCAGAGTGCGGAGCTGCGCCTTGCTGGCCGCGTCATTTCCGCGCTCGATGGGCAGAGCGAAGTTCTTGCGGAAGCGGTCCATGGTGCCAAGGTAGCTGGGGTTGAGAAACTCCATGATCGACCAGAGCTCGCTCAAGCGGTTCTCCACCGGCGTTCCGGTGAGCGCGATACGGAATTGGGCGTTGAGCGCGCGGGCCGCCTGAGCCTGTTTGGTTGTCGGATTCTTGATGTTCTGAGCCTCGTCCAGCACCACGCCCAGCCACTCCATAGACTCGAACAGCTCGCGGTCACGTGCCGTCAGCGCATAGGTGCTGATAATCAGGTCATGCTTGCGTGCTTCTCGGTGAAACGCATCGCCCGTGAGGCGGCCGGCGCCATGGTGAATGAGGACCTTAAGAGATGGCGCAAAGCGCCGTAGCTCATGCTCCCAGTTGCCCACGACCGACATGGGGCAAATAAGCAGCACCGGACCGTTCAAAGTGTTTCGCTCGCGCATATTGAGGAGCAAGCTGGTCAGCTCGACCGTCTTTCCCAGACCCATGTCGTCGGCCAAACAGGGACCCAAACCACGCTCAACCAAGAAGTGCATCCAGGAGACGCCGCGCCGTTGATACGGTCGGAGCTCTCCCACGAAACTCTCGGGTTGCGGGAGGTCCGGTATATTGCCGTCCTTCTCGAAGAGGGCATTGAGCCAGCCCTCGGTTTCGACCGATTCGATGGGGAGCTCGGCATCCAGGTCGCTGGTCCCGGCGGCAAGAGAGAGCGCCTTGGAGAGAGAGATGGACTCTCCCGCATTCTTTTCCCAGAATTGCTGGGCTCGCTGCACATCTTCCGGATTCAGCTCGACCCATTCGCCGCGAACCCGTACCAGAGGTGCCTTGAGCTTGGCCAGCCGGGCAAACTCATCCGGGCTGACACCTTTTCCGCCCAATGAGAGCTGCCAATCATATCGCACCAGAGTGTCGAGACCCAACAGGCTGCTCTGGCCGTTGGTTACTTCGAATTCCGGTTTGATGCGGATGCGGGCGGCCAGGCCGCGCCTGCGCCGATTCCACCAGTTGGGCAGGATAACGCCCATACCGCTCTCTTCCAGGATGGGGGCGGCCTCTCGGAGAAAGGCATAGGCCTGCTGGACCGAAAGGTGAGCACATTCCGGCGCGGCTGTCTTGAGTGCCTTCTCCAGAGGCTGAAAAATGCGCATGGCTGTACCCAGGTCGGCCAGCAGCTTTTCCTGTGGCCGGCCCTGTTTGGCTTTCACCTGGTGCCACCCGTGACCGCGCTGTCGCCATATCTGCCCAACCGGGATCAAAACAGTGGGATCCTCAACCGACTGGAGAAAGAAACGGAGTATCCACGGGGAGCGAGGATTGGAGGGCGATTCCAACCTGAAACACGTCTTGAATGCCTCGTTGGCCACGACCTGCAGCGGTTGGAGCCAGCGCTTGACCGCTCCACGCAGCCGCTGATCAATCTTGATCGTGCTTGGCTGCTCCTCCTCACGTGGCCGGGCCAGCGTGAGCAGCCAGATATAGGCCTGGGCGCGATTACCGTGATTGAGCCGCGCCGGGACCGACGGCTCCCAGCGCTGGAGTGATTGGCGGCAAAGTGCCTCGATCGTGGCGTTGAGAAACGAATCGAGAATCGTGGTGGCAGCCGGAGGTGAACCGTACGGCAGTAAGGCTCGACAAACTGGTGGCATCGCACGCGCCAACCTCACAAAACGGTTACGGTCGTCACCAGTCAGCACCGGTTGCCAGCTGGTGCCGTTGCGATCGTCGATGGTAGGAACGAAGCGCTCCCGCGCCAGCAGCTCGAGAGTAAAGCGAGCAATGATCTGCCAGAAGCGCAGATCATCCCCCATTTGTTCTTCGGGATCGAGAGTAAGTAAGTGGAACATGGCGTCCACCGGCGAAAGGGCCAGCACATGGACATCGGTCGCGGCAAGCGCAGCTTCTTCCGAGCTTTCGGAGGAAGACAGCGAACGATCTTCAAGCGTGGGCAACAGAAGACTGAGCTGCTCCGCCTTGCCCTGAACCAGGGGCAGGCGTACAGCCAGATCTTCAGCGCTCAGGCTAAGCTCGTCACCTTCGTCCAGCCGTTCGGCCCAGAGGCAGAATGAACCACTGCCTCCCGGCTCAGGACGCCAGACACCATGGAGAACGGACAGAGAGTCACCTCAACGGCAGAGTCTTTGACGTAATTCCGAGGTCTACTTGGATGGCCCGAAACCCCTTAGACAATGCCTCACACTATCTGCAATAAGAGAGGAACCGGCAAGACCTCTACAGGGTGCGGCATCACGCGGTTTTCCCCCGTGTGCTACCCCGAACCGGTGTAGCGGATCGCATTTTCGGACCGGTTCCTCAGGACTACAGCACCTTATTGTACCAGGTTTTTTGAAGTTTGGGGCGGATCAGCGATAGCCAGAGCAATTTCACCCAGGTTGCCATCGGGATTGCGGACGTAGACAGATCGCATCGCTCCCCAAGCGCCGATTCGGTCTCCTGGATCGGCACTGTCGTCGATATGCTGTAAGGTCATCTAGCGGGCGAGATTGCGAGACGTACTGTGGCGTTCGCGCAGGACCTTCTTGTCGAACTTCCCGACGCTGGTCTTGGGAACCTCCTCGATGAAGACGACATCGTCGGGCAGAGCGAAGCGGTCGACCTGCGGCCGCAGATGTTCCAGAATGTCGTCTTTGCTCAGCGTGGCGCCCGGCCTGGCGACCACCAGAGCCAGCGGTCGCTCACCCCTCATTTCGTCAGGTATGGCGATTACAGCCGCTTCCAACACGTCCGGATGACCCATGATCTTGCCCTCGAGCTCCACACTCGAGATCCATTCGCCGCCGCTTTTGACGAGGTCTTTGGTTCGATCGACGATCTGCACGTACCCCTCGGGATCAATGGTGGCGACGTCGCCTGTACGGAACCAGCCGTTGATGAAGCGATCCGGCGTATCGGTGTGCAGGTAACCCGCGGTGATCCAGGGGCCACGCACCACGATCTCACCGAAGCTCACACCGTCCCATGGGACTTCATTTCCCGCGTCATCCACGATGGTAAGGTCAACACCCATCACTGCCGGGCCTTGCTTGGTAAGGATGTCGAAGCGCTCTTCCTCGGAGAGGTTCAACATGGTGGTTTTGATACGGCACACACTGGCCACCGGGGTCGTTTCCGTCATGCCCCACGCATGGAGGATAGGTACGCTTATCTCGCGACGATACGCTTCGATCAAGCTCGGGGGAGGAGCAGATCCGCCGATAGCGATGGTGCGGAGTGAGGAGAGATCATACTGCCGCTCACCGCGCCGTATCTCCGCCAGAGCGCCGATCCACACAGTGGGAACACCGGCCGATATGGTGACGCGCTCCGACTCGATGAGAGAGAGAATATCGGCCGGTGTAGGTGCCGGGCCGGGCAAGATCTGATCAGCACCCACGGCAACCGCCGTGTGGACAAGTCCCCACGCGTTTGCGTGGAACATCGGCACCACCGGCAAAACACGGTCCGACTCACTTAGGCCCAGATTATCGACCTGAGCAATACCCATGGAATGGAGGTAGAGGGCGCGGTGGCTGTACACCACGCCTTTCGGGTTTCCAGTCGTGCCTGACGTGTAGCAAATACCCGCTGCGGCATTTTCATCCAGTTCGGGCCAGATGAACTCATCCGATGCAGCCGCCAGCAGCGCCTCGTAGTCGAGAAAGTCGTCGCTGAGATCAGGTTCGTCCGACATGACGATGATCTGGTCGACCGTCGTCAGTGCGGGACGAATACGTTCTACCAGCGGGAGAATCTCATGATCGACCACCAGCAGACGATCGCCGGCGTCGTTGACGATAAATGCAATATGTTCGGGCGATAACCGGAGATTGATGGTATGGAGCACCGCTCCCATGCACGGTACTGCAAAGTACAGCTCGAGATGACGATAGGTGTTCCAGGCCAAGGTTCCGATCCTGTCCCCGTGTCCCACACCTAGGGACTTGAGGGCGTTTGCTAGCCGGTCCACGCGCCGGACATAGTCGGCGCAGGAGTACCGATGTAGCCCACTCTTGGTTCGGCTCACGATCCTTTTAGACCCGAAGAGACGGCGGTTGCGCTCCAGGAAGTGTTGGAGTGTGAGCGGATAGTCCATCATCATGCCGCGCACGATACCTCTCCTGTCTCAGTCGTTGTTCCGCTCGTCGGTTGACTGGTATGCGATGATTCGATCGCCTCGTCGCCTGATTGCAACATCATCAATGCCGAGCAGTTCGGCCGCGCGTTTAATACGATTGCGAATGGTCAGCACCTTATCGGTCGGCTCCAGATCAACAACCAGGGCCTCATGTTTATCAATCAAAGCATCACGCAGCGCTTCCTGATACTGCTGACGCATTTGGCTCCGCTGTGACGGTTGTCGCTGCTTCCGTTGCGGAATCACTTCTTCGACGGGGGCAGTGCGAAAGCGTGCCATATTTCTCTCCTAAGGCGTGTCGGTCAGCTTTCAGCATATCCACAAGATGTGTTTCACACAATAGTGAAACATCGCGGATACGGCTCGTGATTGATCAGAGCGACTGCTATACAGATGGTAATGTATGGACTGTGCCGCCGTCTCTGTCCTCCCGGCCACATTGCTACGTACTTTTTGACTTTCTTACCCTTCAAATGCCTCCGAATCATCTAGCCGGCCAAGGATGTTTAAGACCTCAGCGTCGGACTTCCCGTGGAGTGAGGAACACGCATCGGTGACGTGCTGCTGGACGCTCTCTAACGAAAACCTTCCTTATAAGGTTTACGTCGCCCGGGTCGAGTCCAACTCCCACTTTCCCGGGGCCACCCTGGCTCCCGATCAGCCTGCTAATCGATTTGATAACTGTTGCAAACAACAAGTACCTCGGTTGGTACCATTGGCCACACATGAAAACTGAGCGAAAGCGAGCCGGAATCGATCAATGGCAGACACAGTCGCGCGCGAGATAGAAGGATCGGTTGAGGAGGAGCGACATTCCCTTTCCGGGTTCAATCCCTTTGAGCCCTTGGGGAAGTTCGTCGTCCGTTTCCGGTATCTGGTAGTTGTGGCGTGGATCGTGGCGACCATTCTCTGTGTCCGCTTCCTGCCGTCACTTTCCAGCGTTTCCAACAACAACAACAGCGCATTCCTGCCCAAGAACACGCCAAGCTTGCAGGCTGTGCAGCTGGCCGCACCGTTTGAGCGAGGAACGCTGCCGACCGCTCTCATCGTCGCGGCTCGATCTGGCAGTCCATTAACGCCGGCCGATCAGGCTGCCATCAATCGCGTTGAGTCTGCCGTCGCCGGTGTGTCTACAGTTGCTCTGGTGCGAGATCAGGGCGTGTCCGGTGATGGACAGGCCCGCAAGGCCATGGTTGCCCTGAGTGGAAAGGTGTTCGACGAAGCAACGGCCCAGAAGGCGGTCGATGCCATCCGGGCGACATTCGGTAAGGTGGGAGCTCCGGCAGGACTCTCCCTCTACTTAACGGGCGAGATCGCGACTAGCGTGGATAACGCTAAGGCGAGCAACCGAACTCTGAGAAGTACACAGGTGTACTCGGTCATCTTTATCCTGGCTCTTCTCCTTGTGGTGTATCGAGCGATCCTCGCTCCACTCCTGACGTTGGTGCCGGCGGGCCTTTCTCTCATCCTGGCCGGTCCGGTGGTGGCTGAGGCATCGAAGGCCGGCGTGCAGGTTTCTCCTATAACGCAGATCATGCTCAGTGTCTTGGTGCTGGGCGCGGGAACCGACTACGGAATTTTTCTGGTCTTCCGCGTCCGGGAGGAGATGCGGCGCGGCCTCGATCCCCAGGCGGCAATTGTAAGAAGTATTACCCGCGTCGGGGAGACCATTTCTTTTTCAGGGGCTACCGTGATCGCCGCCCTGCTCTGTCTCTTACTCGCCACCTTCGGGTTCTACCAGGGCCTCGGCCCGGCGCTCGCCATCGGCATCGCGGTCATGCTCCTGGTGAGCCTGACCTTCACACCCGCCCTGCTCGCAATTTTCGGCCGGGCGGCCTT
>DASVZE010000500.1:0-2387 GCA_036391775.1 Chloroflexota bacterium
GTGGTGGAAGAGGGCAAGCCGGAGGACATGTTCGACCATCCAAAGGAGGAGCGAACGCAGGCATTTCTCCATGCCATTTTGGAGCCCCGGAGAGTTTAGGCATACTGGATTGGGCCGTCGCGCGGCCCGGCAGCGTCCCCCGATGCTCGACCTCCATTTCCCGTCCGAGGTACGTGTGATACCAATTCATGTCCTGTTGTTCGCGGCTCATCGCGAGGCTATGGGAACAAACCATGTTGACGTTCTAGTGCCCGAGTCGTCGACGGCCGAGCAGGTCTTTGAAGCGCTTTGCCAGCGTCAACCCAAACTGGCCGCACTTCGGCCATGGACATCGTTCGCGATCAACAGAGAAGTCGCCGACCCGTCAACCAGAGTGTTTGCGGGTGATGAGCTTGCACTGCTTCAACCGGTAAGCGGGGGCTGAGGTGATAGAGCTTCTGTATGACGAGCTTTCTGTTGAACGTTGCCTGACCGCCGTTCGCGGGCCAAATCGCGGAGGACTCGTTACCTTTGTCGGCGCGGTGCGCGGTGACTCTGGAGGCAAGCGCGTAATGCGGCTCGAGTACGAGGCCTATGAGCCGATGGCAGTCGAGAAATTGCACCAGGTAGTCAAGGAATGCAGCGACCGGTGGCCGGTTCAGGCCATGGCCATCCAGCACCGACTGGGACGGCTCGCTATTGGCGACGATGCGGTTGTCATCGCGGTCGCGTGCGCCCACCGAGCGGAAGCGTTTGAGGCATGCCGCTACGCGATCGACCGTATCAAGCAGATCGTCCCCATCTGGAAGAAGGAGTTCGGGGAAGCGGGGGAGGTTTGGGTGGACGGACCGCAGCCTGAAGACGATCCTGTTACGATCGCTCGCGCGTCAGATTGAGAACGTCGCGCAGTACAGTGGCGGCCGTGGGAATGCCTCCCAGATCCGTGACCGTTGCGGCGACGTCGCCCAGAAGCTCAGTCTTGAAGACGATTCCCATTTCGTTTTTCCCCAGACGGCCGAGCACATCCTGATTGTCGCGAAACTCTGGCAGCACCTCGGCACTTATTCGTCCGTCTTGTCGCTTCGCTCGCGCTATGAGCTTTATCTGTCCGCCACGTCGCGACGCGTCGTGGATCTGATCCAGCGTTATCTGGCGAATTCCCCGACACGGGACATCCTCCAGCCTGAGATCCGCGCCGAAGACGGCATTGCTGATGATGACGGCCTTGGCTGCTGCGTCAATTCCGTCGACATCCAGCGTGGGATCTGTTTCGGCAATGCCGATTCTCTGGGCTTCGCGCACGGCAGTGTCGTAGCTCAGACCTTCCGCCATGAGCAACAGCACAAAGTTGGACGTTCCGTTGACGACCCCCTCAAAGCCGAGAATCGAGTCGCTAACCAACATGCGATCGGAAAGCTCGAGTACCGGAAGCGGAGCACCGACGGCGCCCGAGAACAGAACGTCCCGACCGCAATTCGCGGCCATACCCATCAACTCGTGAAAGTGAAGCACGAGCGCGCCTTTGCTGGCCAGGACAACGTGCATCTGCCGGTCCAGGGCAGATCGGACGTAGCCCCAACCTGGCTCGGCGTCCGTGAAGTTCGTGCTGGCGGCTTCTATGAGCACGTGGGCATTGGAAGCTTCGAGAAAGTCATCGCCCGCCAGTCCTTTTTGTCCAATGGCAGCAACGCTGCCTTCTTCTCGTTTGACCTCCAAGAGATGGGGTAGGTGCAGTCCACCCCTGTCTATGGCGGCCCCACTACGGTCCGCAACGCCCGACAGGATCAACCGTATTCCGTAGCGTTCGCGGTATTGATTCCCATATCGATCGATTAGTGTCGCAACACCCTGTCCCACGTTGCCAAAACCGGTCAATGCAAGGCGCACATCCATCGCCGTCTCCCTCGTTCACGTTGCCGTCGGTGTGCCGATCGGGACATAGCGCAGTGCCCGACGGTAATGCGTCTTCCAGTGTTTTCCTCGGTTTGCCCAGTAGCGCGCCATATTAGCGCTCCGAATCGCGCCGGAAGAGAGCCGCTTCACCAGCGTAGCATCGCCCGCAATCGTTGCCAGCGGGTCCTTTTGCAAGAGACGGCTCAGTGCGATCACGTGAAACCCCTCCCACCACTCAGCCGTCAGGGCACGTCCTTCCAGATAGAAGTACGTGCCGACATGAGCGGGTAGGGTCGCCCGACGAAGTCTTTGCACCGCCCACTGGGCCGCTCCCGTGCTTTGCTCCAATTCCCGGGCATGCCTCATTGTGACTGCCGCCTGGCTTCGAATTGACGGTAGCCACTCGGCAGCGAGTGCCCGGTTGACTTGGCGAAGATCGACTGCCAGGTCTGAGCTGAGACTTCCTGTACGATTGAACATTGGTTCAAGTCGATCAAATCGCTGCAGCGGAGACA
>DASVZE010000501.1:0-8081 GCA_036391775.1 Chloroflexota bacterium
GGATCTCCACTCATCAATACGGATTTCACAACCCGGCATTGATGTTCAACCTGAGTACCCATCGGATCCCCGCCCAGTAATTATCCCTTAAGCAAAATGACCGCGGCTGAGCGCAAGACGGCGACAGGTTCGATCGGGAAGATTCGCACCCAGTTCGTCAATCTGACCGAGCCAGTGGCACTCGACTGCGGCAGGAACCTGTTTCCCGTCCGTATCGCTTACGAGACGTACGGCTCTCTTTCGCCCAACCGCGACAATGTCATCCTGATCTGCCATGCGCTCAGTGCTGATGCCCACGCAGCGGGGTGGAGCGAGGAACCACTCTCGTTCAGTGCGGTCGACGGCATCGGTGCCGAGGAGCGCGGCATCGGCCCTCGCAGCGGCCTCGGCTGGTGGGACAACATGATCGGTCCCGGTAAGGCCTTCGACACCGATCGCTTCTATGTGATCTGCACCAATTTGATCGGAAGCTGTCGCGGCTCGACCGGCCCATCATCCATTGATCCGGCCACAGGCCAGCCATACGGGCTGAGCTTCCCCGTTCTCACCGTGGGAGATATGGTACGAGCACAGAGGGCTATGCTGCGGCAGATGGGAATTGAGCGCGTGCTCTCGGTTGCCGGTGGCTCGTTGGGTGGCATGCAGGCGCTGGAGTGGAGCATTGCTTACCCGGACGCGGTTGACAGCTGCATCCTGACCGCCAGTACCGCCAGGCTCGACGCCCGGGGAGTTGCCTGGAACGCCATCGCGCGCAATGCCATCATGGCGGATCCCGATTGGCAAGAAGGAGCGTATTACGGGACGGGACGGGCGCCGGACGCCGGCATCGGCGTGGCTCGGATGGTGGGGCATGTCACCTATCTTTCAGCCCAGTCCATGGAGGAGAAGTTTGGGCCTCGTCTCCAGGAAGGCGAGAAGTACTCGTACACCCTGACCAATCCCGACTTCGCGGTCGAAAGCTACCTGCGTCACCAGGCGGAGGGCTTTGCCGCTCGCTTCGATGCCAATAGTTACCTTTATATCTCGCGCGCCCTGACGTATTTTGATCCCGCCCGCACCTATGGGGCCGGCTCACTGGAGCAGGCCCTCTCGGCCGTGCAGGCAAAGTACCTGCTCCTGTCTTTCACCTCCGATTGGCTGTATCCCGCGCGCGACTCTCAACGCCTGGAGCGCGCGCTGCAGACGCAAAACAAAGACGTCGAGTACCACAACCTCGACACAACCTACGGCCACGATTCATTTCTGCTGGAGGATGAGCAGCAGACACCCATCATTGCCGGCTTTCTCGATCGAGTGTATTCGGCACTCTCACACCTGCGGTGATCGCTCATAACTCGTGAACGAAGAGGATCACTCTCCAACGTACGTGCCTGGTAGGGAAATAGGAGGGCGATAGACTGGCTATAGCGGACAAATCCTGAGACCGTATGCATTCTCACGATGTCCGTCCCGCTGCTCTTCCTCATGGAAGCAGGGGAACCCACGCCAGGAGCACGCGCACGTGTCAACAGATCGCCAGGAACAGGAGACACTCAGTTCGGATGTCGCCAGATCCGATCAGCCTCGCGCCTTTGGTTTTGATACCCAGGCCGTTCATTCGGGCCAGCGGCCGGACCCGAACACCGGAGCCAGAGCGGTTCCCATTTTCCAGACCACCAGCTATGTCTTCGAGGATGTGGATGCGGCCGCCGCCTACTTCAACCTGCAGGAGTATGGCAACACTTACTCCCGCATCATGAACCCGACAGTGGCCGCTTTCGAGGAACGCGTTGCCACGCTTGAAGGTGGAGCGGGAGCAGTCGCTTTTGCCAGTGGCCTGGCGGCCCAGGCCGCAGCTTTCTTCACCATGCTGCGCCCCGGCGACCACATCGTGGCCTCGCAGGCGCTGTACGGGGGAAGCGTTACCCAGCTCAAGCATCTGATGTCCAAGCTCTCGATCGATCTGACCTTTGTGGATCCGGATGACCCTGCTGCCTGGCGAACGGCGCTACGCGACAACACCAAGGTGCTGTACGCCGAGACTATCGGCAATCCGGGCGGCAATGTGCTGAATATCGAGGCCGTTGCGGCCATCGCTCACGAGCATGGGGCGCCCTTGATGGTGGACAATACCTTTCCCACACCGTATCTCTGCCGTCCCATGGAGTGGGGCGCGGATATCGTCGTGCACTCGGCCACAAAGTTCCTGGGTGGCCACGGAACAAGCATCGGCGGTGTGGTGTGCGAGTCGGGGCTATTCAACTGGTCCAACGGGCGTTTCCCCGTGGTGGCTGACCCATCGCCCGCCTACCACGGTCTGGCGTTTCACGAGACGTTCGGCGTCTATGGCTATCTCATGAAGCTGCGTGCCGAGTCGCTGCGCGATCTGGGCGGCGCCATGAGCCCCTTCAATGCATTTCTCTTCCTGCTGGGGATCGAGACCCTCTCGCTGCGCATGGAGCGCCACGTCGCCAACGCGCTGGCTGTCGCACGTTATCTGGACGATCACCCCATGGTGGAGCGCGTGCGTTACGCCGGACTGGAGAGCAGTCCCTATCGGCAACTCGTCAAGAAGTACCTGCCGCGTGGGGCGGGTGCGGTTTTTTCCTTCGATCTCTCGGGGGGACGTGCCGCGGGCAAGCGCTTTATCGAGGCACTCTCTCTCTGGAGTCATCTGGCCAATGTGGGCGATGCCAAGAGCCTGGTCATACACCCAGCCAGCACCACGCACCGTCAGCTCTCCGATCAGGAGCTGGCAGCAGCGGGTATCGCCGCCGGAACCATCCGCCTTTCCGTGGGACTGGAAACTCTGGATGACCTGATCTGGGATCTGGAGCAGGGGCTGCGCGCAGCAGGTGGTGGCAGTGCAGAACATCCGGTTACGGTCACCCAACAGGCTGCTCTGGACCCGGAGGTAGTGGCATGACTGAGGCAACACAGATCGATCTGCGCGAGTATCAGGACGAGAGAACGATTCAGAGAATCCTCCACACCGCTCACACTATCGCCATCGTGGGGCTCTCCGGCAACGTCCTTCGTCCCAGCCATTTCGTCGGCTTCTATCTACAGCGTCACGGCTACCGTGTGGTTCCGGTTAACCCGCGAGAAACCGAGGTCCTGGGCGAGACTAGTTATCCCTCTCTTCGTGACATTCCCTTTGCTGTCGACGTAGTGGACGTCTTCCGTGCCCCGTCGGCGGTCCCTGGAATCGCCCAGCAAGCTGTGGAGATCGGCGCCAAAGCGCTCTGGCTCCAGTTCGGCGTGATCAGTCCCGAGGGCACAGAGATTGCCCAACAGGGTGGTCTGGAGGTCGTGATGGACCGGTGTCTCAAGGTCGAGCATGCGCGCCATCTGGGACGCATGCACTGGCTCGGCTTCAACACAGGTCGCATCACAGCTCGACGGCAGCCCACGAGCGCGGTCTGACAATTCGGGTCAAAGATCAAATGTCCCGAGCAAAGACGTGACCATAGCCTCTACCCCATGAATCCCCTGCGGATTTTAATGAGTGGGGCCACAGTACGAGCGTGGGCGCGGGCGGCGACGATCGGCAGGCGCGCTGAGACAGAGAACACTGGACGCCGGCCACCGCAACTTTGACCGGGAGGTAATAACACATGACCGACACCCAACAGGCAACAACCGGTCATACCTTACTCAGCAGACTTGCGGCACATGCAGTGCAGAAACCAGCGGATCCCGCACCAGTGGAAGAGCCGCTCGCCGACCATGGTCCCAACAGCTTCTCGGCGGACTTCTTTACCGAGTATCGGATCGTACGCGCCGAGCTACGCAGTCCAGAGATGCGACTGTCGGATCACCTCAACTCCACTGCCGGCACTGTCGATATGCGCCCCTGCGACGCCATCCAAAGCGCCGGCGGCTTCAAAGTCGATCTCGACGGGACCCACGGGACACTCACCAAGAGCCGTATTCTCTTTGTCATCCCGATATCCGAGCCGCCGCGTCCGGCGGGAAATGCAAATGGGGCATGGAAATCCACAGTCACACGGAGCTGCTGGGCCGGAGTCGGGCCGTACCGGCTATCTGGAAATATCCACACGGAGGCAGCGCGCGATTCCACGATCGCGCTACGTCAGATAGACACGCAGTTCATCCCGTTGACCGATACGACGATCACCTTCCCGGATGGGACGACCCGCGAATGCAGCGCCATCTTTATCAACCGGGCGCATCTCGACCTGCTCACGATCAAAGATCGGTATTAGCCAGTCCAACACTGAATGCGCCAGGCAGAGATTGCGGATACTTCCACGGTGGGGTCTATGGCCGCGCATCAGATTATCCAGCCATGAATTAGGGCATCCCGACCACGTCCAGAGCCTGGGTCATGGCCTGGTCGAGCGTCATCGCTCGTCCCTGCTCCAGGGCATCAAGGAAAAGCTCCTCTCCCAACGCGGACCTGGTTGCCGCCAGATGCCGGTCATAGAGGCTCTGGAGCGCAGGCCACCGTGGCGTACCTACGGCCAGGCGCACCGCCTCGGCTGCTCCCAAGAGCCACCCTGCTCGCTCGGCGTGTTCTTGTCCTATAGCGACACCCGCAATATTCTCTAGAAGAGTTCCCATGCTCCAGTGCTGTCTAAATTTCGTGTGCATCATCAGGCACTCCCCAAATATCTCACCTGCACGTCCGTGTTGACCCTGGTCAAGTGCTAGCAATCCGGCGCTCAGCAGTATCTCTGCAACACATTCCACGTATCCAAACTTCCGAAACAATGCGAGTGATTCCGCGACCAGACTCTCTGCTCGAGCAGGGTCTCCCCGATACCAGGCGGCCAACCCCAGATTATGATAGGCAAATCCAGTTTCGACCAAAGCTCCGACCTCACGGAGAAGCACTAGACTCTCCTCGCAGAGCTCGATCACGCGTTCGGCGTCTCCTTGATCGCGTGCTACATCACTCAGGCTGAGGAGGGCACAGCCGGCACCAAACAAGTCCTCAGTCTGTCGCGAGCCTGCGAGACTTTCTTCAAAGAGCGTTGTTGCCTGCCGATACTTGCCCTGCTCGCGAGCCAGCAGACCCAAAACTCCCCTTGCGCGAGCTGCAGTCCGTCGATTGCCCATTCTCTCAGCTCGCACCAGGAGCTCCGCCGCCAGGTGCGTCGCGTACTCATAGTCTCCGACGCCGCGAGCACTAAAAGCTAGAAACGCAAGCCACTCCTCTGTATCCGCGTCCAGGTCGGCTTGGTGTAGGAGGGACAGCATCTCGTCGATCAATACCCGGGCCCGCCTCCCATCCCCTATAGCGTAAGCGGTGCGGGCCAGTATTTGATGGACATCGGCGATCCGCTTGGTATCTCCCAGCTCCCGATAGAGCGCGAGGCTCTCTTCGCCAAGATTGCTGGCCGTTTGAGCGTCCCGCTGTGTGACCGCTATCGCGGCCTGAAGGCGCAATGATACGGCAAGCAGCGCCTTGTCCCCGCTTTCACGTCCCTGGATCTCGCTCTGCCGCAAGAGATCGTCTACTCGCTCCGCCTCGCCGGCCAGAAACCAGGAAATAACTAACCGGCCCGTTGCTTCTGCGCCACCTCTCTTCTCGTCTAGCTCTCGATACAGAGCCAGAGTCTGTTCGAAGAGCTCTGCGGCATCCTGGTGAAGGCCGTCCGCAGCCGCAAGCTTCCCTGCGGCAAAGAGAGCTTCTGCTCGCAATGCAGGTGTGCCTCGGTCAGTAACAACCAACTCGTCCAACCATTGCCGCCCTTCACTCAGAGGTCCGCGCACCATCCAGAACCCGCTTAAGGCCACTGCCAGACGCAAGCCACGATCGATATCACCGCTCTGACGGGTCCACTGCACGGCAGCGCGCATGTTGTCGCGCTCGATCTCGAGCCCGTCCAGCCATCCTCTCTGCTCCAGGCTCTCCAGTGCAGACGCCGCCTCTTCCGCCAGAGCGAGAAAGTACCCGGTGTGCTCATCCTGCAGTTCCTGCGACGCGCCGGATTCCTCCAGGCGTTCGGCCGCATACTCTCGGATGGTCTCCAGCATGACGAAGCGTGGGTCACCCCCGAGCGCGGGTACTCGACTGGAGTCCTGCCGCAGCAGACTCTTTTCGACCAGGGATGCCACTCCGTCCAGGATCTCTCCTCTCAGGTCTCCCGCGGAGTTGCACACTGCTTCAGCTGCATCGAGCGTGCATCCTCCCCGAAAGACGGAGAGTCGCGCGAAGAGCCGCTTCTCCTCCTCGTCTAGAAGGCTGTAGCTCCAGTCGATCGCAGCACGGAGCGTCTGGTGCCGAGCTGGATGATCGTGTGCTCCACCGGTGAGGACCTGGAAGCGCTGCGAGAGGCGACCCAGGAGTGCTTGCGGAGGAAAGAGCCGGAGTCGGGCAGCGGCCAGCTCAAGGGCGAGTGGCATCCCCTCCAGAGTCCGGCAGATCTGAGCGACCGCCTCCGCATTCTCGTAAGTAACAGTGAAATCCGACTTCACGGCCCGCGCTCGCTCCACAAACAGTGCAACTGCCTCCGACTCGCTCCATGCCTCACTGATCACCTGACGGCTCTGGCCGGGGAGAGCGAGGGGAGGAACCTCGATCACATGCTCCCAGGAGAGACGCAACACCGTGCGGCTCGTTACGAGTATATGGAGGGGAGGGCATGCCTCGAGCAGCTTTTGCAGAAGCGAGCGTGCCTCCATCAGGTGTTCGAAGTTGTCCAGCACCAGAAGGAGATGCCTGGTACGAAGGCGCTCGATGAGCACATGAACCAAATCCAGGCCACCACGCTCCTGGACGTCCAGCACTCCGGCAATGGCGGAGGAGACTGAGGTCGAATCGCTAATCGACGCCAGAGAGACAAAGAAGACGGTACTCGGGTATCTTGTGGCTCCGCTGCTTGCACGAGAATCGAGGAGGTGTGCTGCCACATGCAGGGCCAGCCGGGTCTTTCCGATTCCTCCCGGACCGGTAAGAGTGATCAGCCGTGCTGCCGGCTGTGTCAGTAGGGCTGAGATCGCTGCGATCTCCCGTTCCCTGCCGATAAAGGAGGTTGGTTCCGATGGCAGGTTGGCCGGCGGCAGCGGAGCAGAGGGCTCCCGCGCTACCAGATCTCCAGCGGGCAGCTCCGCGCTGTCTGCCCTGCCCCGCGCTGCCGCTCCCAGAGCGAGACGCTGGTCGTCGTCCAGTGCCAGTGCCTCGGCCAATTGCTGCACCGTATCCCGGTACGGACTCCGGCGTGCTCCCCGCTCCAGGTCGCTCACGGCACGAACGCTCAGCCGGGCTCGCTCTGCCAGCTCTTCCTGGGTCAGTCCAGCCGCGATCCGGTAGCGCTTGAGCAGAGTACCGAATGCTGAAGGGTATGCCGTAACCATGGTGCCTCACCACCCTCGTCAGGGTGACGAGGGCATCGGATGATAGCACTCGCTAAACCGAGCGGCAATTGCGTGGGTGAGTGCGTGGCTCAGTGCGTGAGCAACCGTGTGGATCGCTCGTGGGCATCGGTTCCGAATGGGAGCACACTATACCTCGAGATCAAACACCGATGAGCCACCAAGGAGGCGGTCATGTACATCTCTCACCAAGCACAGCAAGCGATTCACCAGGATATTGTGAACGACGGCTTGAGGCGGTCGGAGCAGCGGCGGATGCTCAAGGAGCAGGAGTCCGGGACACAGGCGAGGGACTGGAACCCCACAACAACTCTGACTGTCCTGGTCAGGTCCCTGCGCAGTGTGGTCGTTCGTCCCTGACCGAATAGCGCGGAGGAGTCGAGCCGGCGTGGACAGTGTGAAGCAGCCTCACAGCACAGGAAACACCGCATCGGTCACCCGCTCGCGGCGCGCCAGTGCCCGAAGCACGGCCACATCTCCGTGCCGGAGACGGGCGAGATCAACCAGCATCTGGATCGCTTCGCCCCAAGTCTCCCGGGGAAGGCTTGCTTCGGCGCCGATGCTGACAGCCAGATCGTCGGCATGGACCGCCAGCTCAGCCATCCGGGTGCGGAGATACTCGTCGAGCGAGAGCGTCAGTCCGCCTGTGACCTGGACCGCACGGCCAGCCGGCTCATGGAGCAGGCGCTGGCTCAGCTGGACCGCCGCCTGGTCGAAGGCAGAGAGGAGCGCATCCTGCCCCCTGCGGCATGCTCCTC
>DASVZE010000502.1:0-2786 GCA_036391775.1 Chloroflexota bacterium
ATCGCGGAGCACGGCAAGTCTTCGTGCCTTGCCGTTGTAAGAAAACGTGGTGCCGTACACGTCTACAGGAAAAGGCGTGCCGTCTTTTCGCATATCAACCGAGCGCGCCCTATACGAGCCGCCGGCCTTTACCGTTTCAGAGTGCTGCCGAAAGTCTTCATGAAAGTCGGGATGCACAAACTCGGTGGGATGAAGACCGATGATTTCTTCGTACGTGTAACCATGCATCCGGCACATGGCCGGGTTCGCATCGACGACGAGCCCCGTCTCAAGGTCGGTGATGGCGAATCCATCGCTGCTTACCTCAAAGATGCTCCGGTATTGCTCTTCCCTCTCACGCAAACGTTCTTCGGCAACGACCCGCTCAGTGATATCGCGAACGACAGTCAAGACGTGAGGCTCGCCCTTGTAGGTGAAAGGCGCCCCATGCACGTCGACCGAAAATGGCTCGCCATCTTTATTAATCTGTGTCGCTCGAGCGCGAAACGCTCCCTGGCTCGCGATCATGCGCTGGTTATCCAGAATCAAGCCGTGATCCGCTGGATGAATCAAAGCGCTCACCGGCAATCCGATCATTTCGTCGTAGGTGTAGCCGTACATGCTGCACGCCATCGGATTCACTTCAACGATCCGGCCATCCAGATTGCGGATGATCAGAGCATCGCTGGTCGCTTCGAAGATACTGCGATACTGTTCCTCCGTCTCTCCCAGCTGTGCTTCAGCCTTGATTTGCTCCGTGATATCTCGCATGACCGCGAGCACGTGAAGTTTGCCACGGAAGTCAAAGGCACGCCCGCGCGCCTCCACGTCGAGCAAGCTTCCGTCCTTTCGGATGGCCTTGGAAGCGGCAAAATGACGAGTGGGGCCACCGTCAATCGCGCCTTGCAGCGCATCGGCCAGCGCTGCAAGGTACTCTGGTGGAGTCAGCACGACGGCATTGAGACCGATCAGCTCGTTACGGGCATACCCGAGCATGTCGTGCGCGGCTGCATTGGCCTCAACGATGGTGCCGTCCATTTCCAGAATGACAAGTCCATCGATTGTCGACTCGAAAATCGCGCGGTATGGCTCTGTATGCTCTTGCGGCTGCGCATCGCGCTGGTTTGCGTCCTCCGCCACCGTCCGCTCTTGTCGCTGGGAAGTGAGATCACGCAGCGCCAACATTGACAGCGGCCTCCCGTCGACCACGTGCCGGCGCAACTCGTACTCGATCGCTCGTGCCTCGCCCAGGCTGAGATGAACGGTGCACCAGCTTCCGATGTCGGCCCCCGCGATCTGTTCCGCGATAGCAACGCGCTCGTGCGCGAGAAAGTGCGCCAGGAAGTCACTGCCCAGGACCTCGTCACCTGAGATTTCCAGGAGTACGCAGGCCGCTGCATTGGCGTAAATACAGCGATGCTCCCCGTCCAGAAGCGCCAGTCCATCACGCGCCATGTCTACCATCTGGAGTAGAGCGGCCACTAGTGGATTGGCTGTCGACGTCGTCTCCATCTACTCGTCGATCTGCACAATGTCAGCCGTGCCTGTGACTCGCAGTCTCCCGTACGCGGTTTGACCTGTCGACTTGCTGCGACTCTGTATCTCTTGCCTGCCGGGAATTGTGCTCACGTGTGAATCCGTGCCGATGAGGTCTCCACCAGAAATCCCACTCGTCTGGCCCGCCACTGGCCCGCAGACGGCGGAACTACAGCAAGCATACTCCTCCGGTCAAGAACGTTCTTCCCGGTCTCCGCGCTCCTTTTCAAACCCGGAGTCGGTTAGCTTCCGTCTTCTGCTTCTTGCAGCCCTGGTTGCTGGTAGACATCCATCGCGTTTCCTGCCGGATCACGGACCGTGAACTGCACGTCCGGCGGTGGTGCCGTGACACCTGGTCCTCCTGCGCTGGACCACTGCATCGAGCGGCGTAGCAGGGTCGTCAACGGCCGCAAGGTCCGTGCCCGCGGGTCAACGCCCAGAAGAACCATGCGCAGCCGCTCCCGCATTCGGTCCATCCTGACACGAGGCGATCGCCGGTAGCGGTTTAACAGAGACGCGTAGTGCGCAGACCGCCCGTGCACCACATCCTCGGATTTAAAAGCAGCAGACACCGGAACGGAGTGAGCCTCAAAGATGCGAACAGCGGCCGGAAGATGGTTGCTGGTCGTCAGCAAGTAGACGGGGCGCGGCTCCATTCGGTTCAGCATGACCCGTACGTGCTGTGCGTTGGCGGCCGTATCGATCGACTTCTCCTCGAGCAGAAGTGCCTCCGATGGAGCGGAAGGAGCCAATGTGCGGGCCAATCCTGCCATTTCGGCTGCCTCGGAGGGACGTCGCGCTCCGGCTGTGTGTCCACCTGAAAAGAGAATCTCGACCGCCACTCCTCGCCGGTACAGCTCTATCGCAGCCACAGCGTTCAGCCGGGACTCGACACTCAGTCGGCGGCGATCGCGTGACCAATTCTTGCCGAGGACAACCAACAGTCCGGGCTGCTTCTCAGACACCTGCGCCGGTCCCTTGCCGGACTCACGCACTCCGGCCATAACGGCCATCGGAACTGCAAGGCTGCACCGAGCGCAGCAGCATGACAAGGTGAAGTGCCTCCCAGATCATGCCGTCGACCCGTTCACTTACCTCTTCCGCTGTTGCATCGCCTCCTCGGTACTGAAGCCAGGCGGTGGAGACCTTGATCACCTGCGCCGCGGTTCGCGCTTCGGCCACGGTTGCCCGCTCGGCGCCGCGATGAGCGAGCATACGCAGCTCGGAATCCAGCGCGGCACGCACCAGGGAGATGACCGTCGCGCTGTTCA
>DASVZE010000503.1:0-9199 GCA_036391775.1 Chloroflexota bacterium
GGAATGGCAATCCATTCCAATCGTGGTTCTAACTGCGAAAGATATCGGTCCGGATGAACGGAGGCGGCTTAACGGCCGCGTGGAAAAAGTCATTCAAAAAGGCGCACTGACAATCGACGACTTACTGTCCCAAATGCGCCAGCTAGTGGCCAGTCATATTGCAGCGGGCCAAGAAGACTGAGAGGCGAGAGCGAAATGCCCAAGATCTTGCTAGTAGAGGACAACGAGATGAACCGCGATATGTTGTCGCGTCGCCTGGTGCGGCGAGGTTATGAACTTGTCATGGCCGAAGACGGGGCACAGGGAGTGGCAATGGCTCGCTCTGCCGAGCCCGATCTGATCTTGATGGACATGAGCTTGCCTGTCATGGACGGTTGGGAAGCCACCCGGCAGTTGAAAGCCGAACCAAATACCCGCTCTATCCCAGTCATTGCCCTGACTGCGCATGCTATGTCGGGCGATCGTGAAAAGGCCGTTGCAGCGGGTTGCGACGACTACGATACAAAACCTATTGAGCTTCCAAGATTGCTGGGGAAGATCGAGACGTTGCTGCACAATAACGGCGCCAAGGTATAGTTTTTCCCGGGAGTCAGGTGAGTATTCATCGGTGATGCGTGTGATGATCACGTGAATGGAGCGGTCAATGCGCATTGCCGGGAGTGCGGAGCACTGTATCCTCGCGGCCAACGGTATTGCGGCGATTGCGGGGCGCGCCTTTCCGTTTGGTGCCTGGAATGTCGGGCCGAGAGCCCGGCCGCGAAGAGGTTCTGCGGAGACTGTGGAGCACTCCTTCCAGGCCATTGCCCGTCATGTGGCGCAGAAACTCTTGGTCAGAAGTCGTTCTGCGGGGATTGCGGATCCAGTCTGACCGGCACCGCACGCGAAGTCGCGATCCCAAAGCCCGAAAGCAGCAAGAAGACGTCACCGCCAATGGCCGCTCCACATCTCGATCGAATCAAAGAAGAGCGCAGACTTGTTACCGCGCTCTTTTGCGACCTGGTCGGGTTCACGCCACTGGCAGAGAGACTTGACGCCGAGGCTGTCCGCAACATCCAAACCAGGTACTTCGAGAGCATGAGCGGCGAGATCTCGCGCTTCGGTGGCAAGGTGGAGAAGTTCGCGGGCGACGCAGTGCTGGCTCTGTTCGGCATACCGGTAGCCCGCGAGGCTGACGCCGAGAGGGCTGTCCACTGTGCCCTGGCTATGCAGACCGCATTGGCACCACTCGCGGGCGATGTGGCACATCGCTGGGGTGTTCATCTGGCGCTTCGCGTGGGCGTCAACACGGGGGAAGCGGTGAGCGGATCGATAGACGCAGGTGGCCTGACAGATTACGCTGTCGTGACAGGTGACGTGGTGAATACTGCCGCCAGATTGCAAACATCCGCTGAGCACGGCAGCATCATGGTGGGCGCGGATACGATGCGACTTTCTCAGCGCAGCGTGCGGTTTGACGAGAAACGAGACCTTCGATTGAAAGGCAAGACAGCTCCTGTGGCCGCTTACCCTGTCATCGGACTTCGCCAACAGGTCGCGGAGCGCTGGGAGTCCGGAGAGCGACATACGCCTTTTGTGGGGCGAGCCCACGAAGTAGACACTCTCCTACAAGCATGGGAGCGAACTACACGTGACGGTGGCCAGCTGGTGATGCTGGTTGGCGAGGCCGGGATCGGGAAGAGCCGATTACTTGCCGAGATATCCGACAAATACGCGGCGAAGGGACGGCTCAAGGACCTTCGCGCTCGCTGTCTCAACTATGGACAGAACGTCAGTCTTTCCCTCGTTGCCGACTTACTCCGTGCGCTGGTCGGGGTCGGCGAGCAGGACGAAGCACCGCGGATCGAGCTACAAGTCGCGGCGAGCGTCCAATCCCTGCTGAAAGAGCAGGACCGCGACGTACAGGAAGCCGCGATCGACGTTTTAGGCGAAGTGCTTGGCCTCGCGCCAGGAGACTCCGTCGTGACCAACGCTGGAGCGCTTGCGCGCCGCCAGACACTCGTCAAGTCCTTGCGACTCTTGCTTGCCGGGCTCGGTCGTGAAACCCCGGTCCTGATGGTCCTGGAGGACTTGCACTGGATCGACGCCGGTAGCTCCGAAGTGCTGGCTGCGCTCCTGATCGATGTGTCGGACCTGCCCTTGCTGACGATTGCCGCCCATCGCCCTGACTGGACGCCCCCATGGCATGACTGGAGCTGGGTCGAGAGGCTCACTCTTCGCCCGCTCCAAAGTGAGGATGCCATTTCTCTGGCTCAAGCAGTGACAGGCAACTTCAGCCTGTCTCCAGAACTGCAACAGTATATGGCCGATCGTGCAGGGGGCAACCCGTTCTATATCGAAGAGCTGCTACAAGCCTTGCAAGATGCGGGGGGAATAGTCGTTCAAGACGGACTTGCTCGACTGATCGCACCCGCGGCGGAGAGGCTGCCGGCCAGCCTGACGGAGATTGTGCTCGCACGTCTCGACAGACTGGACGAGCAAGTACGGTCTCTAGTCCAGGTTGCAAGCGTTATCGGTCGCAGCTTTGCTGTCGATCTTCTGGCTGAAACGGCGGGACGCTCTCTCGAGGACATACAGGCTCCGCTGGGCAGTCTGGCACGAGCCGAGATCGCCCTACCCCGTACCGGCTTGAGGCCGGAATATGTTTTTAAACATGTGACACTACGCGACGTTGCCTACAACACTCTATTGCAGAAAAGACGACAAGAGTTGCATGGCGCGGTGGCCGAAGCAGTGGAAATGCTGTATGCGACGGATGAGCTGGTGGAGGTTGTTGCATACCATTACGCGCTATCGGAAAACCATGAAAAGGCAGCAACCTGGCTCGAACGCGCCGGTGACCGTGCAGCCGACATGTATGCGAATCAGCTGGCCATCAGTCACTACGAAGAAGCAAGGAAGCGGCGTCTCCGTCTGGGGTCCGGCGGGGAGGAGCTAGCACGCCTGGCGGACAAGCTGGGCCGGACCTTTGCGGTTATCGCCTGGTACGACGAAGCGATCGACGAGCTGGAGGACGCAGCAGGCCGATATCGAGTCTCCGGTGACATTGAGAGATTCGCACTGACCAGCGCCGAAATTGGGCGAGTACACTTTCTGCGAGGTGCAGACGAAGACGCCATTCACGCCGTGCGAGCCGTCCTTGAAGAAGAAGGTTTCGGCGCTGCTCATCCCTCCCCCGCTGCCCTGGCAGCCCTTCACGTGGCTTTGGTTGAGCCGTTTCACCACGCCCGGAACTTCGACCAAGCGCTGGAGGCCGCGGATGCCGCGGTCACGCTTGTGGCGTCACTGGGCGACCCGGCGGCACTTTCTAGAGCGCAGGTCCGGCGTTGTCTGGCCCTTCAAGGAGTGGGCCGCCTGGAAGAGGCTGAAAGCGCCGGCGAGCAGGCGATAGAGCAGTCACGACGAGCGGGAGACCTGGAGAGTCTCGCCAGGGCTCTCATATGGACGGGCGAAGTTTGCCTGGCGCGTGCGCGCGTATCCAGAGCAATCGCGTGCTTCGAACACGCGTTGAAGGTTGATGAGGATCGCGGTGATCTGGCGGAAACCGCCTATGTGCAGAGCCGTCTCGGTCATACGCTATACGTGCACGGTGATTGGCCCCGCGCGCTTGCCTTGATGGAGCGCAGTGCTGAACTCGTTCAGTCCATCAGTTTCACGCATTTCTCTGCATCGGTATTGACGGCTCTGGGGAAACAGTATCTGGTCGAGGGTGATACGGAGCGAGCCTCACGATACCTGGAGGAACCGCTAACCATTGCAGAGCGCAGCGGTCAGCGCGAGCTGATCCCGTACCTGCACGTCCCCCTTGCACATCGCGATCTGTTTGAGGGCCGACCAGATGCCGCACTAGAGCGCCTGGTCCCGTTGATTAAGCTACGTCGTCTTGATACACCGGCAGATCACGAAGCAATGCGCACAGCAGCTGAAGCTCTTTTGCGTACCGGAGACATGACGGATGCTCATGCTCTAGTTGATGATGGACTGTCACGTTCTTCTCACCAGGGCAATCTGCTAGCAATGGCTGAGTGGCTGCACATGAAGGCTTTGGTCGCCGCCGAGCAGGAATCGAAGGATATCGCCAGCGGAGCACTGGACGAGGCATTGGAAATCTACCGCGCCGCCCCATACTCACATGGTGAGGCTCAACTCTTGAACACCTACGGTATGTTGCACATCGCCCAACAGGAGGTCAAGCAAGGACACGAAGCTTTGCAGTCCGCCCTCGATATTTTCCTGCGATTGGGTGCGCGGCCAGAAGCGCGACGTGTGCAGCAAGCTCTAACTACACTCGAGGACCGGCATTATTCAGGCGAGCCGGTTTAAGCAGGATTCGACGGCTCCGGATGTCCACTGTCTACTCAACAACGTACTATCTCAGCCAGAGTCTTCTCCGTATCCGTCACGTCGCGTGTCGCACCGAGCCGATCGAAGAGCAGCAGGGCGTGGCTTAGCTCGTTCGATCCCGACTCCGGCTGGTCCTGCTCCGCTAACAGGCGGCCATACAGAGAGCGCAGTCTTGCTTCGGCATACGCATACTGTAACTGTTCCGCCGTCTCGATTCCGCGGCGCAGCGTCGCCTCAGCAGATGTCCACTGCCTCAAACGGAACTCAATGATGGCGCGAACTCGTGCCAGGTCGCACTCCAGCACCCGAAGACCCTGAACAGACACAATTAGCGATACAATCTGCAGCTCTTCTTGTGCGCTCCGTTCGTCACCACATTCCAGATGGATGTGTGCAGCCAGTGGAGCGAGGGCATGGGCCTGCTCCGCTTCGAGTGCGTGACTGGAACGAGCGGATTTCAATAGGTCGCGGGCTGCCTCCGGTCGTCCCTCCTCCAACGCCCTTTCGGCATCCAGGCGCGCCACTCGTAGGAGCGCTCGTTCGCTCGACCCTTCGCTGAGCGATATACAGTCTTTCAAGGCGCGAGGCATCAGGTCCCATTCTCGTGCGGACAGTACGAGCGATATCCCGGCACTGTCTAGAACACGGAACCAGAATCCGCCCAGTTGCCGCATGATTTCCTGCGCCCGCTCGGCGTACTCCCTGGACCTGTCGATCTGCCCAATCAAGAAGGCGTGAACGCCCAGTCCCAAGAGCGCGTTTGCGATCTGGCGTGGGTTGCTCATGCGTTCCGCATGCGCCAGGGCCGCAGCCAGACACCTATGAGCCGGCTCCCACTCGCCGCGCGCCAGGAGCATGCCGGAGAGATACAGACAACCTCGGCACGCGCTGAAAACGTCACCGGCTTCCTCCGCGTGAGCAATTGCCACCCTTGCCGTGGCCACACCATCCGACCAGTCACCGAGCATCGGAAGTGCCGCCGCGCGCGTCACTTCGGCCTCGGCGACTATTCCGACGGCACCCCCATCTCGCGCAAGTCGGATGGCTTCTGCGGCTGAGTCCAGTGACTCACCGTATCTGCCGCCGACATACAAGAGTCGGCTCAATGAGGAATACAGTGCGGCCTGAGACGAATGAAGCTCGTAATGGGAATGGGAGTTTAGCGCAGACTGCAAAATCGAAACACCCCGCTCAACCGAGCCACCGGCAACGTGCACACGTCCGACCTGAGCCAATACGCGAGCCTCTGATTCGAGATCACCGGCTGCCCGATACATCTGTGCGGCCCGTTCAAGCATTGGAAGTGCTTCGTCGTAACGAATGACTGCAGTCAAGAGACCTCCCAGGCGCTCTCTCACCGCCGCTTCCTGCTCCTGGTTATGTAGTTGTTCGGCTAAGTCCCGAGCAGCGTTGTAATGCGTTGCGGCGTCCTCATGGGCGAACACCTTAACCGCTTGATCGCCGGCGACAATCAAGAAATGCAAAGCATGTTCGATGTCACCGCCCACGAGACAATGACGCGCTAGTTCCGCGGCGCGAGCATTCTGCTTCTCCACGGAGAGACGCTGGATCGCCTCTGCGGCTGCATGATGGAGCCGGCGCCTTCGCCGGGACGAAATCTGGGAATACAGAGACTGCTGAGTTAAGGCGTGGTCAAATCCATACGCGTCCCGTCCCACTTCGCGGACCAATCCAATGACCATAACGTCGTCGATTGCCCTCTCGAGCTTGCGTTCGTCGCGTCCGGTCATGTCCATCAAGTCTTCGAAACTGAAGGTCTGGCCCAGGACACTTGCCTCCTGCAGCACCTCTTGCGTGTCATCCGCCAGGCGGGAAAGCCGCTGGTCGATGACCGATCGAACGGTATCCGGAACGTCGATAAGGTCTTCTTCCAATCCATTCCATTCGCCCCCCTGACGGTTGATGTCGCCCCGTTCAACCAACATGCGCACGACCTGTTGCACAAAGAAGGGATTACCCTCCGTTCGCCCATACACCAGATCAATCAGCCCACGTGATACTTTTGTCTCGCCCATGGTTGAGGCTATAAGTGCCGCTGTTCCGTCGTGGGCCAGGCGATGTACAACCTGGCGTTCCACGATTCCCTCGCGTTCTAGGTCCCGAAGAGCCGCTTCCAGGGGGTGCGTGCGTCCGACTTCTACATCCCGGTACGTGGCCAGTAACAGGATTCGATCTTTTCTCGTGTGACGCGCGAGATGCTGAAGAAGGTCGATACTTGCAGCATCTGCCCAATGGACATCGTCAAGCAGGATAGCGAGTGGCCGCTCTTCTGCCACCCGGCGCAGAAAATCGGTCACAGCCCAGAAGAGTCGCTGTTGGTCGGGTGGTGACGCATAGTCGGAATGGGGCATGCCCAATGACGGCAGCAGTTGGACCAGCCCCGGCCAGCGGTTCGGTATTGTTGACCGTACCGAAGGAGAAACCGTTGCGTAGGCACTAGTGAGAACATCGAGAAAGGGATAGAAAGGCACAGCGGCCTGAGGCTCGTAGCAACGCCCGGCGGCAATGGTAAAGCCACGGTCGCGTACCTGGAGCGTGATCTCCTGTGCCAGACGTGTCTTGCCCGCGCCAGGCTCGCCGGCGAGAAGCAGCAGGCGACCACTTCCCTGGTCTACCAGGTCCACCACGCTCAACATCCGGCCAACCTCGGCTTCACGCGCTACCAACGGGGTTAAGGGGAGAGCGCCCAGATAGCCGCCCGTTGGTAGATCCTGAAGGGGCTGCTCGATGACGTCCGACTTCTTCCGACCAACCTGGGCCGCGCTCAACTCATCGTCGGTGAGGGATCCGGGCCGAGCCGCGGCTTGTACGGCAAACACGCGGACGGGCTCATCGAACCCCTTGAGCTCCAGCATTCCTCGGTCCCTGTACTCGAGACCTTCCACTTTGCGCGCGAGATGAGCAACTGCCCCGCTGACGAGAATTTCTCCCTCCGCAGCCTGACTACACAGTCGGGCAGCGAGATTGAGCGCTGCGCCACGAAAGCCCCCATCGACCCCGATAGCCTCGCCGGCGTCAAGACCGATGCCTACTGCGAAGGGAGCAGGAACATTCTTTTCCTGCGCGATGCGCATTTGTAAAGCGACAGCCGCGCGCAGGCCCTGCCGCGCCGACTCAAATACGGCCAGGACCTCGTCGCCTCTGACCTCTACGACCCTTCCGGATTTCTCCTGGATTACGTCATTGGCCACGACTGCAAAATGCCTGGTCAGCTTCGCCGCGGCCTCGTCTCCGTGTTCGATCGTGAATCGCGTGTAGCCACGCACATCTGCTATGAGAAAGGTCCGTACCTCGGTCGTTTCAGGAGCGCTTCTACGTTTATTAGATTGAGGATTATCTTCCACCGTGTGTTACGGACCCCCAGCGCCGCCGGATACTTCCAGCGCATTGGCCCCACATTACGCCGCAACGAGAACCAGATCAAATCGAAATAATGCGGTCGGAACCGACAGAGACAGTGCCGACATGCAATTTGCGCGGGGTCGTAAGGACCAAGGACGAAGAGCGAACCCGTCTGAGACTCCTTCACTTACTCGTACCGGAGCACTGTTAGCGGCTTCTCGCCGGATGCAGGCCACGCGGTGATGGCCGCAGCCGCCATGGCGAGGCCGGTGCCCAGCACCAGCAATCCGGCGACAACAACCCACTCAAATGACACAGAAATTCTGAGAAACTGGTTATCCAGCACAGCGGTAGCCACCATGGCCAACCCCGTGCCGGCCAGCGCGCCCACGAAACCGATCACGCCCGTCTCTGTCAAAAGCTCTTGCAGTACGAATCGACGCCTGGCACCGACTGCTTTCATGATGCCGATTTCCCGGCGGCGCTCCATCATGTTCATGGCGACGGCGTTGGCGATGATCACCACGCCGGCAAATAGGCTGAGGGCGGCAAGAATTTCCGGGAAGAGAGCGAACTTGTCGACCCAGGTACCGATCAGCCCGGTAATAAAGCTCAGGTCGAGGACCTGTGCATTGGGCATGTACTGTCTCAGCGAGGCGAGATCACCCTGCAAGTACCTGTCCGGAATTTGCAGGTAGGTCGTGCTGTAGTTTTCGATGTCACTACTTGACAGTGCGCCAATCTTTTGCAGGTAACCGGTATCGGCCATCGTTCCTGCCAGCGCGAAGATGAACCCAGTTCGCGATGTGATGCCCACGACGGTGAATGTCTGTGTCCGTCCCTGTACTGTGTAGCCGAGAGTCGAACCGACATGAGCATCGAGCAAGGGAGCAACCATCCCGCTCAGAACAATGTGATTGGTGCCGGCATCCTGGGCGGTGAGCGCTCGGCCCTCGCTAATCGGCGTGGTCAAGGTGCCGGCTGCCCGTAAATCTCTGCCCTGAAGCCCGATCATGAGACCGCCGGCTTGCTGGATGTTAATGTCCGATGGGATGCCGTTGGGAAAGCGTGTCAAACATTCATTCTTTAGCGCAGTATTTTTGGACGACTTCGCGCAGGCAGCCGCCAGGGCGAAGGTTGACTGTGCCGGCCGCCCATCGACGGTCGACAACACGGCCCGCCCCGATACCCCTGCGAACTCCGCGGCTTTGACGCCTTTGAGCTGACCAACGGCGGTATGAAGCGCCGTCAGCTCGTCCGTCGAGCGTCCGGAGAAGATGATTGCGTTAAAGCTGTTGTCTCTGGCTGCCGCGCCGTTGATCTCCGCCTTCAAGTTCTGCGCCAGAATGGCGGTACATCCCACGCCGAGAAGGCCGATGCAAAGTGCCAGCACTGTGGTGGCCATGCGATGCCTCTGCCGTGCCATGCTGCGGAACGCGAGCCGTAGAGTGAGGGTACCCATGCCCGGAAGCAGGCTAATGAGCCAAATCACCAG
>DASVZE010000504.1:0-2114 GCA_036391775.1 Chloroflexota bacterium
CTCCTTGATGGGGATGTCGGACGACTTACTCAGAGCACGGACGGTAGGACCAGTCCCGTTGTCGTCGAACTCCCGACGCATGAAGCGAATGACCTGCCAGTGCCGGTCACTCAATACGCCCATTCCCTCGCGGTGAGCCAGGTCAGGCACCATGGCCTCGTTCCATTGCTCCGGGTGGACGAAGAAGCCTTCAGCGTCCACGTCCACGGTTGCTGTTCCAATTGTCTCGGTTGTCATCATCGGTCCTCCTTTAACTGCGTCGTAAAGTGGCCGGCTCCTTGACCTTGCCACGCTCCGGCATGGCTGATCCGAATCCGGGTAAGGCCCGGCCGGGGAGAAGAACATGCCAGTAGAGCCACTCGAACATCATCTTGCCGGCATGATTGGCACGCGATTCTTTGAGAAGCGGGAGACCGACCGGCAACGGATAGTGTCCCGGCAGAGGCTCCGTTTCGTAATTGAAGTCGATGAGGAGTGCCTTGCCGTAACCGGTTTCGATGAAGCAGTTGGTATGGCCGTCAAAGTGGGCAGCGAGCTCTTCACCGTTCAAGAAGCTGCGAACGTTGTCACACACAACCTCACCCTCGAAGTCGGCCACCGACCCGGCCTTCGACGTCGGTATACCTGCCGCGTCGCCCATGGCAAAGATATTCGGCTTGGCCCGCGACTGAAGAGTACGCTCGTCGGTGTGGATGAAGTTCAGCTCATCTCCCAAACCCTCAGAACGGCCCACATAGGCGGCTCCCCCGTGGAGCGGAACGACGACGGCGAGGTCGAAGGGCACGGTTCGGCCGTCATATCCCACCAGCTGCTTCGTCTCGCCGTCGACTTCACCGGTGTTGAATCCGGTCACCAGGTGGATACCTTTCTCCTCCAGCGTCCCGCCCAGCATTTCTGAGGCAATGGGTTTGGTGAACGCGCCATCCAGGGGGGTGACATAGGTCAGCTCGACCCGATCGCGCCGGCCGCTCTGGGTGAAGAACCAGTCAGCCAGAAACGCAAACTCAAGTGGCGCCACCGGGCACTTGATCGGCATGTCGATGACGTTCACCACAAGCCGTCCATGGTCGAAGGAGCGAAGCGCCTCGGCCAGACCCTGAGCTCCCTCGGGTGAGTAAAAGGTGAAGACGTCTCTGTTCCAGGCTGGCCCCGTAAGCCCTTCGGTCTCATCAGGCAGCAGAACCGCGCCCGTTGCCACGATCAAAACGTCGTAGGACAGGAGAGATCCGTCGGAGAGAAGGACGCGATCTCTGGCGATGTCGACGTGGTCGATGACCGACTGAGTGTATGTGATACCCGAGTGGAGCTGCCGCTGTCGGGATCGGATCAGGTCGTCCGTCTGCTTCAAACCGAACGGCACGAAAAGCAAGCCGGGTTGATAGATGTGATTGTCGTCCTGGTCTACGACGACGATTTCGGCCTCGTTCTCGCTGTACATGCGTCGCAATCGGTTGGCGGCCAGCGTGCCCGCCGTCCCGCCACCCAGAATCAGGATTTTCTTCATAGTTTCTCTGCCTTCCAACTTTGCTGGCTCCAGCGTAGGGGCGAGAGCCAACCGAAACCATCGGGTGAGGAACCGATTTGCAGCACACGTACGTCTGAAACTGTAGCTGTCAGAGCGCGTGTCGGCGATCGTGCTTACGGCAGTGCAGATTTAACCGACATGTCCCTTGGTTCCGACCGGGTCACGCAAGAGCTGCATGACCCAACTCGCCGTGAACCTACTTTTTTTTCCAGTCGAATTCGATACCGATTGAAGGAGCGCCCGGTTGCTTGCCCACCACGAATTGCTGCCGGCCCTGCGCCAGCCACACGGTCAGAGAATTCGAGCTGTTTATCACATTATTGTTTTGCCCGAAGGTCTTTTGTGCATACGGAGGCAAGACGCTCCTGGTGAGCTCTTTCTTTCCGACAGAGCCCGTGAGGGTCACATTGGAGTGGGTACCCGGAATGCGCACCGTGATGCCGATGCCAAGCGCAGCCCCGATCAGCGCAAACACGAGGCCAACGGTGAGCACACAGCCGCATCCGGTGCAGCCACCCTGGCAGCCGGCATTGCGGCGCCTGGACTTGGTCTTACCGCTATCAGTCATGGCTCGACACCATTAGCCGGG
>DASVZE010000505.1:0-9173 GCA_036391775.1 Chloroflexota bacterium
ATACATCGCGGATATAGCCAACTTCTGTCAGCGCGAGGGCTGCCAGTCCGACGAGAACGAACAGCAAAGCCGCGATGTCTCCTCCGTTCTGCTCTTCGCTGTTCAGCGCCCGATACAGGACTGAGGCGGCGTAGACGCCGAGCAGTAACAGAATCGCCAGTACGGCTCGGTGTAAAAAGAGCGAGGCAACCATAATCGATGCGGCAACGACTAAAGTATCCAGATTCGAGGCGCCGGTCTCGGACGAGGTGGTCAGCGTGCCACTGGTTCTTTCGGCGACATCTTCCGACACCTCTTCCTCGGCTGGGCGCAACAAAAAGGAAAGCGTTACGACCAGGAGTGCAGAAAGAGAGAGCCAGAGTCCATTCACCTGGACGAACTCAAAGAGATCGGTCGGTGTCGAGACCCACCCGAACCCGCGGGCCAGCGACTTGAAGCCGGCATAAAACGGAAGATAGAGAAGCACGCTCAGAAGGCCCATAGCGGCGACGGTCAAAAGGGGCGGCTGCCACCAGGTGGAGCGCGCATCGTCAAGGTAGGCGCGAGCGAACACACACGCCGCTGCAGCCAGAAGATACGTGGGGAAGTCCCAGCTATTGATGACGAACAGGCTGCCCGCGCAGACTGCGAAAAGAAGTAAGCGCAATGATACTTCTCGGTTTCGGTCCGGTCGCGCGATATCGGACGATCGGAGAAAGCCGATGCTGAGAGCCAGAACTAGAAGTACCACCGGAAGGGCCATCACGTGGGGATGCAAATCCCCCAGCACAAAGCTGAAGAATGGGTACTCGTTGATGGTATTGCTGGCGGAATGAGCTGCCCCCGCGCAGGATGAGTCGGATACCGTGAAGTTGTTACCCACGACGCGCGTGCTTTGCCAGAGCCAGCTCCAGAAGTCAGGCGTACTGGTTCCGGAAATGCCGCAGCGGGGGATCTCCCACAGCGCTGCATGCCAGTTCCCTATGAGGGCGACGAAGAGCGGGGCGAGCAACGGCCACCAGATCTTGCGGACCAGGGAATAGCACACGCTGTATGTGCTCGTGACGGTGAGCGCAAACACCAGCGAGAGCGAGAGGTTGTACCCGACAGAAGCCGCGACCCCACTGAGGCGGGTGAGAGTGGCATACATCAGATAGCCAAAGTAGTAGTAATTGATGCCGTGCCCGCTCATCCAGGCGTCGTAAGGCGGATATGTGGCGCTGTGAAGAGACCCCTGAAGAAACGTCAAGTCCATGAATTGCTCGGTATGCCCGATCGACGCTCCCAAAACCTGAGTGCGAACGATCGTCCACCCGACAAATGCGGCGAGGAACAGCGCTTCCTCGATTGCGATGAGGTGTCGAATCTCCAGCAGAGTGGCGGGCAGGCTGCGACGGAATACCCACCACCCGCCGGCCGCACAAAGGGCCGTCAGGGTCGGTACAACATTCGAACTGCCGACAGGCAGGATGTTGCCCGCGAGCCATGTGACATATGTAGCGAGCAATAGACCCAGAACTTTGGCGAAGGCATATCCACGGTCGGGCAAGGCGCCCAAAAGCCACAACGTGACAGGCAGAAATGCCAATCCGATGAGCTCAGTGGCGACAAGCCATTGCAATGACGGGATCAAGCGGTCACCCTGTAAATTGTGACTCCCGGATGTCTAAAGGCAACCTGCAAGCCGTGCCCTACCATGCGGTCGAATTTACCCAGACCCGCTGCGGAATAAACCTGTCTTTCGGAGTAGCCCACGAATATGTACCGCACGCCATAGTGTCTTATTACTTGCCACGCGGCTGCGGCACTTCGTGAGTCGTAGAGTCGCTGAACGTCGTCCGGCCGAGAGTGAATGTTTCGCAGGCAGCTAACCGGATCGCGTACGGCATTGCAGAGCCCTGTGGGGTCAATCTCGTCGCCGAAGCGCTGCTCCGATTCGTGGATACCGTTGAAGATGGTGGGTAAGCCCGTGAACATCGAAACGCGCGATCGCCAATCATAGTCCGTATTGGCCGCTTCCGCGATGACCTGAGCGCCTGCCACGTGTGCATCGAGCCATCGAATACCGGCAAAGTCGCCCGGATACGCGACTTTCATAAATGCCATGCCGTCGAGGGTAAGCGGCACGCTGTTTTCCGCGAGCCAGGACTGCCGGTATGTTTCGCGCGATACGGTGCCCGCATAGGTGTAAATAAGAGAGGCCGCGATAAGCAGGACCAGACAGCTCGTCCAGAGTGGAGAGCGCGAAAGTAGCCGAACCGCGCCCGAGTCGTTCAGACGCGTCATGAGATGGGATCCACGGCTCTCGCCTCCCATGCGTTCCGTGCTCTCTCTTCCCGGAGCGTCAGTCGGGGTCGATATGCTTGACGCCCCGACCAAAGATGCGAATCCAAGGGAGCGGTGTTGGGGGCGAAGCCAAAGCCAGGCATGAGGATTTGAAGCACCCACCGCAAGTAGCCGGGTATCTTCCGCATTGCTCTCCGCCCGCTTATCCGGGATGAATCGCACAGAAAGGAAATAAAGTGCGCACGCACACCCGATTCCGAAAAGCACCCACGCCTGGTTGTAAAACTTGAAGATAGTGTTCATGCGAAAAGCGCTGCCTCCATCCAGAAAATCACGGATGTAAAACACCTGAGACAGCATTGAAAGAGCTATGGGAAGCGCTAGAAGACCGAAGACGAAAAGCTCCGAGCCGGACTTTTCATGAGCGAGGCGCAGAGCCAGCAACAGAAGAAGGCCCAGTGCAAGGCTCAGGAAGGCAAGTAAAAAGTACTGCAGCACTGCCAGGCCGATGACGAGAATGCCGAGCCCGAGGAGAAGAGAGCCGTCGAGCACGGGCTGACGCCCTTTGACTCTGCCCCGGACGATCTGAGTCGCGCGCCACACACTGGCCGGTCTGTCGCAGTGATAAAGGACAAACTTAAGCCACATAATCTGGCCATGCAGCCATCGCCGACCTCCCGCATCCAGGGCAAGTAGGGCTCCGATGTATGAGAAAAGAATGAAGAAGAAGAGTCCGAAGTGCTCGAGATACAGATGGAGCGGCGTAACCAGCATTTCTCGCGCCTGGGAAGCCGTCGTTCCGGGCCCTTCCAGGCCCGATAATGGAATGTCACGTGTCATCCCTAGCCCGCTGGCAAAGACAGTTTGATAGTCGTGCTTGAAAGGCACGTACAGAAGAGCGCTAGAAATGATGATCACTCCGAGCCAGAGTCCCATAGCCGCCAGTGAGCGCCAGGAGGATCGATGGCGGAAAGCATACAGCCCGGTTGCGGCGCCAAGAACAAGGACGATGGCGTAGGTCGGATAATCCCATGGATTGGTCACGGCGATGGCGCCCAGCAGAAGTCCGCCCGCTACGGCAGCCACAGCGGCCCGCCCGATCGATCTGTATCCCCCCAGTGCCTGGTTGACGGCAAGCGCCGCCACGGCCACCGTTATCGGGTACGCAATGAGGTGGGGATGAAGATCGGCAAAGAGATAGGTAAAGTACGGAAATTCGCTGATCGACATACCGACGGGCGGGAGAATTCGGGTCGATTCCCAGAAGTCGAATGGAGGTAATGGCTGGCGCTGCACCAGTGCCTGCCAGAGTCCCGACGTTACATCCAGGGCTCCTCCCCATATGGGGACGGACGAATGGACCGACGCCACCTGCATGAGCCCGCGCACAAGCTGCCAGCCCCCGTTCAGGTTGCCGATGACGGCCACGAGAAGGACAGCCATCAATCCGGGCAGAACGCGCCGCGTCAAATTGAATGTGATGGAGAACACGCTGGCCGCCAGCAAAGCGAAGAAGGTGGCCACGGCGAGGTTGAAACCGACCGTCGGCGCGATTTCTGTGAGCTTGCAGAGCAATCCGACCAGGAAGAAACCGTAGTAGTAGTAATTGATGTAGCCGTGGGCAAAGAACGGGTCAAATGGAGGGAAAGTTCGGCTACGCACGATGGCATTGAGGAAGGCAAGCTCCATCTGCTTCTCGCCCATGCGGCCGGCACCCAGGTTTGACGCGCTTACCGGACTGTACTGGTGGCCAAGATCCGGATACCACATGCGAAGTGCCAGAAAGAAAGCCAGGGCGACAAGAAAGACCATTTCGCTGCATACCACCCGGCGCCATTCGTGCCGGAAGAAAGCCCAAAGCTCTCGCCACTGGGTGTACAGCAGAACTGCGCCCAGGCATCCCAGAACGGCAATGGATAGCACCGATAGACCTTGATCGAACGTGGCGAGACCAAGGCGCGTCGATATCCACACGAAATATGCGACAACCAATAATCCAATAGTCTTGGAGATGACGAATCCTCGGTCATGCAAATTGGAAAACAGCAAAGCCGTCAGAGGGAAGGCAAACATCCCGATCAGCTCGAGAAGAATCAACCAGACGAGGATGGGGTGCTGCATGGCGAAGCCCGCTGGAGGAAACATCTGATCCATCGTGAGTCCACGCGAGTCGGTGCGCCAGGCGGCTGCGCTGAGCATCAAGCGGGGATCGGGCGAGATGCGCACCGGTTTAGGCGCTACCGCCTGACCCTGCGTTGTGGTCTGGGGAACAGACAGAAGCGCCACCAGCTTGGCCGGCGAATAGTTTGCCACCCGGCGGAAAATCTGAACGTTCGGGTGGTCGTAAACGTGAAAGCTCTCGTCGGCACTGTAGTCGTGTACCACAATCGGCCCCAGCTGAGGATGCTGCTGAAAGTGGGCGGCGAGCCGGAAGTTGAGCTTGTTGGAAAAAAGAAGATGATAATATCGAACCGTCATGGGATACCGGTCAGGCAGCTTGGGTATCGAGCCGATCATTCGCTCACTTGACATAATCAAATAGCGGGCCTGGGAGAGCATGTTCGCCAGCCGTTGAACCTTGGCCGACGTATCGGCGTCATAGAGGTTAAGCTGCAGCTCGGGATACTCAGTACCCGAATGGCCTTGCTCGTCCATGGGTAACGGATCGTCCCAGGCTCCTTCTTCCGCGATGACGGTGCCCGGCTTGATATGTGAAAACATCCAGCGTGAGGCGGCCACGCGCGTGTTCGGATGCGCGTAGATATTCATGTAGGCCAGGGAGTAGAAGAACGAAACCGACACAACCGTCGCGAGAACTGCCCACCCGATAACACGTGGTCTCGGCCGCAGCCACGCGATCAGTGCAACCAGCAAGGCAGCTCCGAAAAGTGCCATAACCGGTGTGATGGGCAGCATGTACCGGTTGAACTTGGCAAAGAATCTGCCCACGAAGAGAAAGTACGGAACGACCCAAAGGAGCAGAACCGCCTCGTCATTGCGGAACCTGAGACCGAAAAGGCGAATGAGAGCGAAGGCGACGCCACCGAAGGCGGTGAGCCCCAGCGGAATACCCATGCACCAAAAAACCAGATTGGCAAACTGGTACACGTAGGGAACCGTGTTCGCGTACTGAATGGTGAATGGAACAGAAAACGGCGGATTGTTTGAGACCAGAAACTGTGTTTGCTGCGCGATATCGCTAACTAGCTGGGTGCGGTCGATGATGGCGTACGGTTCCAGAACGGCAAAGACGGCGGCGCCTATGAGGAAAGTGAACAGCATCCGCTGTAGATTGCCGTTGAGGTGTTCCGCGACATCCAGGTAGTGTGCGCGCGCAGCGCCGACCAGGCTGTCTCCGCGCGCGAATGGCCGGCTATTCCAAGCTTCTAGTGCGGCCGCGGCGCCAAGCGGCACAACGAGAAGCAACGCCGTGGTCTTGGTTGCCATCGCGGCGCCCAGGGCGATGCCTCCCCACAGGTACGCTGCGCGGCTGTTCGACTGCGCGATGCTGACGGCCGCCAACAGAGCAAGCAAACAGATAGGAACCAGGACGGTGTCGACGGCGTAGAAGTGCGCCAGCTGAATATCAAGAACGGTACATGCGACCAGCGCCATGGCGAGCACTCCGGTCCAGTAACCGTAGACTTTGCGAGCAAGCAGAAACGTGAGGTACACGGTGCACAGATCGAGGAGTCCCGAGAGTCCACGTCCTAGAAGGGGGAGGCCGCCGTAGGTATTAACGCCACTCCATTCCGACAAAAAGGGAATGTGGGTCGCGATCAGAGAGATGGTTCCCGCGACGAGCGAAAGTAAATAGAACGGCAGTGTGCCGTAGGCAAAAAAGTGCGGATCGAGCGGGGAGGCGGTGCTGAAGAACTGAGAAAGAGATGTCGGCCAGGACAGTGGAGGATGGCCGTTCGCTCCCGACACGACCTCGAAGATCCAGCGCTCGTCAGGATGGAGCTGATGCCCATTGTCCCAGTTCAGGTTATAGAAGCGAAACGCGGCGCCGACGATCAGTATTACGGCAGGCAAGACAAGCGAATGTCGAGTCGCCCGGTCCCGCGCCGCAGCTACTCCGCCTCGTATCCACTGGCTCAAGCACTTGTTCCTTGTTGTAGGGCGGACATAAAAAACGCGCTGCCATGGCAGCACGCTCGCGGAAGACGTACAGAACCCGTGATTGTACTACCCGCTCCCGTGGGCTCTCAAGGCGCACCAAGTGAGGGAGCCCGTATTGACTTCTTTGACTTCAATCCTAGACGCCCAGTACGTGGAATCCTTCGTCCACGAAAATGACTTCTCCCGTAGTACCCCGACTCAAGTGACTGGCAAGATAGACTGCCGTATCTCCAACTTCGGACGGGTCAGTGGATCTCCGAAGCGGTGACCGTTCCGGATAAGCCTTGGCGAACCCGGTGAAGCCTGGAACTCCGCGAGCAGCAAGCGTCGAGATGGGACCTGACGAGATCGCATTGACACGCACCTTGTGCGGGCCGAGATCCGCCGCCAGATAGCGTACGGTGGACTCGAGCGCGGCTTTTGCCACACCCATGACGTTATAGCTGGGAAAGACGCGGTCACCGGCAATGTAGGTGAGAGTCATGATACTTCCGCCGTCCGACATCAACGGTACTGCCTTGGCCGCGATTGGAATCAACGAGTAAGCGCTGATCTCCAGCGCCGTCTTGAATCCGCCACGAGAAGTCTCCGAGAATCTACCCTTTAGCTCATCGACCGGCGCAAAGGCGATGCTATGGACGACCGTGTCGACCCGTCCCCAGTGTTCAGCCAGTTGATCGTACACAGTCTGAATCTCTCCATCGTCTGTAACATCTGCCCGGATGGCGAGAGTCCCGGGCACTGATTCCACGCAGTCGCGTACCATCTTCTCGAGACGATCGCTCTCGTATGTGACGGCAAGACGGGCTCCTTCCCTGGCAAATGCCTGAGCGATGGCCCAGCCAATGCTGCGCCGGTTGGCGACGCCAAACACGACCGCGTTCTTGCCCTGTAACAATCCCATGTGACCTCCTTATGACCGCACCCGCATTGAAACGGGATTGGCGTAGCGGTGTCAAAGTCGCTGCCGTGCTGTTAGGATGGTCGTCAGGAGTAATACGGTGAACGATCACTTGCGGCGGGCAATGCGAGCGCTGGAGAACGGAGTGACGGAAGCGCACCAAGCGTCGGCCGAGGGCGCCTCCCAGGTCCGCCGCCGGCTTCGCCAGACGGTGGAAGAAGTGCTGGAGCACCTCGAGCGGGATGAGGAGGAGGCGGAGCCTGAAGACACGATCGGCCGCCTGGATCGCCAGTCGAAGGAAATAGCCGAGGATCTGCGCCGGGTCGAGCGATTGATGCGCCGTCGCACCGGGCGGGACTGAAGGCAGAAGTGCAGGATACGCGCGCGGCGCTGCTCCGGCTATTGCGGCGAGACGCGGTACTTCGAGGCTCGTTCGTTCTATCGTCCGGCCAGACGTCCGATTACTATCTCGACGCGCGGCTGGTGACACTCTCGGCGGCTGGGAGCCATCTTGTCGGCCGTCACTTTTTGCAGGTTATTGATACTGAATCGATCGACTGCGTTGCCGGACTGACTGTTGGCGCCGATCCGATCGTATCCGCCATTGCAACAATGGCCGGCTCGGACGGTATTTCGGTCGACGGCTTGATCGTGCGTAAGTCGGCCAAAGATCATGGCGCCGGCCGCCGGATCGAAGGTCCCTGGCGTCCCGGATTGCGCGTGGCGGTGGTCGACGACACTCTCACGACGGGCGCATCGGCGTTGCTTGCAGCCGAGGCCATTCAGCAGGAGGGCGGAACAGTATGCGGCGTGTATGCGCTGATCGATCGGGAGCAAGGAGCGCGGCAGGCTGTCGAAGCAGCGGGACACCAATTTACCTCGTTATTCACGGCAGGTGAGCTACTTGCCTTGTGACGGTTAGAGATCGAAGGCCTGCCGCTCTGTTGCCATGAACACCGAGCGGCCGAAGGCCCGGGTTGCCTGGTTCTTTAGCTCCTCTGCTCGCTCGCGCTGGTAGTGAGTTAACACCAGGCGGTCTACAGCGGCCCTGGCTGCCATTGCACCTGCCAGAGTGCCGGTGAGGTGCCCGTGCGAGTCGTCCTGGGGATCATATTCCTCCACAGCTGCCTCGACAATAGCCAGGGAAGCGTCGTCGAGCAATTTGATCACATCATCTGACCAGGCCGTATCACTGGTGTAAGCGAGCACCTTACCGCCATCCGAACCTTGAGAAATCCGAATTGCCCATGCCGGAACGTAGTGAACTGTCGGAGCGAAGGTTAGACTCAAGCCGTCGAGCAAGAGTGTCTGATCGGGGTCGAACTCCTGAAGCTCGAATCGATCCGCAAAGAAACGAGAGCTCAAGCCGATTGCTTGCTGGAGGCGTTCGAGGGTATCGATTCCACCGGGAGGAAGGTACAGGGGGACAGCAGCCAGGTCGCCAAAGAGGTATCCGTAAGCGAGAGGCACCAGATCAAAGAAATGATCGGCGTGCATATGGCTGACAAGAATCGCAGAAAGCTTTGAGAGGGGCTGGACCGTTCGCAGGACACTCACCACGCCGTGGCCGCACTCGAGTAACAAGCGCTGACTCTCATGCTCCACCAAATATCCAGAGCAGGCACCACCAGGGTTCGGCACCGCCGGGCTCGATCCAAGTACTGTCAACCTCACGACGTACTATCCCCCCTGGAATCACCAAAAGTTGAAGGACCGACACTGGCCCTGAGGCACGTATCCACCTCAGCGCGGTTCCCATGCCGGGCATATGCCGCGCCCATGGCGTATTGATGCCACGTGAAGATCTTATACGCCGCCGGCAACAAGTAACGGCTTGAGCGCACGTTCGTGGATTCAGCCGACGTCGGTTAAGGGATCGATCCCC
>DASVZE010000506.1:0-6630 GCA_036391775.1 Chloroflexota bacterium
GGAGATACTTGCGACAAATAGCGGTGTACTACGGTGGCCGTATGGTGTAGAAAACCCCACAGTAAACCAAGTCTCGGCGGCGTACGGTCCGGCACCCGTGGGCGCCGAGTTTTGCTGCCAACCCCGCCCGACCCGAAAACGAGTAAGACGTCCGGCGTCTACCGGCCCCCGTTGCATAGAATATGCATATTTAGGAGAGCGGTTCGGTATCCGTCAGAACGGTTGTCAGCGTTTCGACGGCGACTCGCACGTCGGCGCTGAGGAATACGCCGGGCATGGATGACCGTGCGTCCGGGTTGTCGCTGAATGCGGGACCGCCGTAGGCAAGGATGCCGTGAAACGTACGGCTGATGGTGGTGTAGAGAGTGACCAGCGCGGAGGCAGCGCCGGCTGTGGTGGCGGAGAGACACACTGCACGTGGCCGAATGCGCTCAAGGTCCGCGCTGAGTGTTTCGCCCTCCAGGTTGGCGCCAAGGTATGTCACCCGGAAGCCGGCGTGACGGAGAAAGAGGGCAAGCACGAGCGCTCCCACGTCATGCATCTCCCCCGGTCCGCAGCCCACGAGGATGTGGTGGGGACGCCACGGCTGATGACTTCGGCGAAGCAGGTCGGTCAGAGTGGACCGGAGCAAATTGGTGCCGAAGTGCTCACTCGCCACGGACATGCGTCCTGCTGCCCACAGGTCGCCCACACGATACAGAACCGGCTGTATGAGGTCCAGCACGACAGCGTCCACGGGAGCTGCTTCCAATGATGCTGAGAGAATTCGCGTCGCCTCCTCTTCATCCATCCAGTCGATCGATTGCAGAAGCTGGAGCTGGAGACGGTCCATGTCGGGACCAGGGCGTCCATGCTCTACCCCGGTGCCCTTCTCCGATAGCATGGCGACTGCGCGGCCGACCGAAACACCTCGCTGGACCTGTTCTGTGAGCCAGCGTATGAGCGCGACGTCTCGATCGGAGTAGAGCCGCCGTCCGACAGTGTCTCGAGCGGGATCGGGCATCCCGTAACGGCGCTCCCATGAGCGCAGAGTTCGTGGCGACAGTCCCGTCGCCCGCTCCACCGCTTGCATGTTGTAGCGTGGTGCGGCGGAATACCTGTTCAATTCGGCCGGCTCATTCGTGTTTTCCATACCTCCCATCATAACCGCATTGCATAAGAAATGAGTAGAAGAAACGCGCCGTTCTCTTACTTCTTGAGGCGTGTGGAAGCCGCCTCTTCCACTTTCATGCATATGAAATGCATAAAGTGACGCCGCTCGGGCTATTTCGCTGGAGAGTCGTCATGAACGCTCGCGCTGGTCGCGATGGTCTGGCAAGCAACCTGCAATAGTCTGTGACATGACGGAAACGCTCGCTCTTGTCAGAGATCCTGTAAGAGACCCGCTGACGCAAGCCATTAGACTGCGCGATGGACGTGCTCTTGGGTTTGCCCAGTTCGGTCCTGTCACAGGATTGCCGGTCTTCTTCTTCCACGGCGGTGGCAGTAACAGGCTGACTCGACACCCTGACGATTCGATTCTCGATGCCTACGGGGTGCGCCTCATCACTGTCGACCGGCCCGGCGTGGGTCTTTCCGACCCTCACCCAGGCCGGATACTACTGGATTGGCCTGATGATGTTGTGCAGCTCGCGGACAGTCTCGACATAGATCTGTTTACTGTGCTTGGGTGGTCGGCTGGTGGCCCGCACGCGTTGGCCTGTGCCTACAAGATTCCGCACCGTTTGCGAACGGTCGGTGTGATGTCGGGCCTCGCTCCCCTCCACTGGCCGGGACTTACACCGCTCGTCGCATCGCTTGGGCTGCGGCTGCCTGCATCCGCCATGAGCCGGATCTGGCACAGGATTGTGACACCCGACGCGTCCCCACGCCATGCGACGCCTCGAGAGATCAGAGCCGTTCATCGTCAACGGCTCAGGGATATCGTACGTGCCAGAGAGAAGGAGCGAGCCCGAGAGCTCGCCATGCTGGCTCGTCCCTGGGGATTTCGTCTGCAAGATGTCACAACCAGGGTGCACCTGTGGTACGGCTCTCGCGATGCCACCACCCCCCTCTATATGGCAGCTTTTCTCAAGCGTGCCTTGCCTTTCGCCACACTCTACGTTTGGCCGAATGAAGGTCACCATGTCGGCTTCACGCACTGGAGAGAGATTGTGAGCGCCCTGGTAGGTTGATCTCTCCCGGGTCTTTCTATGTTCGTTTGCATCGGGTCGGGCATTTCGTAGGCTTGTCACTCACGATCGACGCGCAGGACACCGGCGACGATCCTGATTCTCTCTATCGCATCGCCGATTGGGTCTGCTGGATAGACTCCTGACCACAGTCCCCCGCGACACCCGCGGACTCACCATTACACCGGTAAAAGACGGAGGTGCGCGATGCGCGTCCACCAGGAGTCGGGCGGTTGACGACTGTGTCTCCGGCGCTGCTCATTTTGGTGATCCCGTTGAGACCGGCAATGCGCCTGCGCGGAGCGGTCTCCCTGCAAGAAGGGCGTGGGGCAGAAAATGGATGCGAAGCGATGATATCGGGCTCCCGGAACAGCTCTCGCCATCAGGGGCCCGATGCCTCATACGATCAGCCTGCGGATTCCGGTTAGAGCGGGCGGGGAGTCACCTCACTGCTCACCGTGACCCACTGCGTCTCGGTAAAGGCCTCGATGTTCGCGTCCGCCCCTCCCAGACGAGCACCGGTCCCGGAGGCACCGACTCCGCCGAACGGAACAAGCGCTTCGTCATTCACCGTCTGGTCGTTGATATGGACAATTCCCGATGGAATGCGCTCGGCCAGCGCCAGAGCCTTCATGACATCGCGCGACATGATGGCAAGTGAAAGACCATATTCGGTGCCGGCGGCGAGGGATACAGCCTCATCGAGCGTGCTGAAGCGCGTGACAGGCGCGACCGGCCCGAAAATCTCCTTGCTGAAGGCCGGCATAACCGGCGTCACGTCTGTCAGAACAGTGGGACGGTAGAAGAGGCCTTCATAGGTACCACCAGTTGCCAATTGAGCACCAGCCTCCACCGTCTCCGTCACAATTTGGTGAACCTTGTCACGCTGGTTGGTATCGATGATCGGACCCAGATTGACCTGCTGTGTCGCCGGATCGCCGACTGCCAGGCCCTGAGCCACAGTGGCCAGGCGCGTGCCGTACTCGTCGGCAATACGCGAGTCGACCAGGTGGCGGCTCGTAGCCATGCAGATCTGTCCCTGGTGGAAGTATGATCCCCAGGCAGCGGCTGCCACGGCACGATCGAGATCGGCGTCGTCCAACACGATCAGAGCGCTGTTGCCCCCAAGCTCGAGATGCGCGCGCTTCAGATGTCGGGCCGCGAGCGCCCCGACCGCTCGCCCCGCGGCCGTCGAGCCGGTAAATGAAATGACCCGTACGTGTGGATCGACGATAATCCGCTCGCCGATGTCGGAACCGCCGGGCAAGACATGGAAGACACCCTCGGGCACCCCTGCCTCCGCCAGGATTCGCGCCAACGTGACGCCGCCGGACACGGATGTGCGCGGGTCGGGTTTGAGCAGTACGGCGTTGCCCAGAGCGAGCGCCGGCGCGACGGAGCGGATAGAAAGAATCACGGGCGCGTTGAACGGCGCAATGACGCCTACCACTCCCGCTGGAAGCCGCCGGGTCATGCTGAGCCGTGGCGCCTCCGACTGTAAGAGCTTTCCATACGGTTCCATTGCTACGGTGGCAGCCGCATAACACTCTTGCACCGCCACGTGAATCTGGAAGCCTGCCATGGGCAAGGTCGTTCCACCCTCGCGGATGAGCCAATTCTGGACTTCGCCGGCATGCTCGTTCCAGAGTGCCGCTGCGCGCCGAAGGACCTCCGCTCGTTGAAAGAAGGGTGTCTGGGCCCATGTCCGTTGCGCCTCGGCGGCACGTTTTGCTGCGCGCTCCACATCCGCTGCGCTCGCGCGTCCCATGGTGCCAAGAGTATGCCCGGTGGCCGGCTCGATGACTGAATACTCGCCACCGTCCGGTGCGATCCAGTCACCATTGAAGATCTTTCCCGACCAGACTCCTGGATCCATCAATGTCGTCGTTTCAGCTACTGTCATTGCGTGCATCTCCTGTCTGTCGTACCTGGTGGATAAACTATCTGTGAGAACTTCGTCTGGAGCGCTATGTGAAATGCTCGGTATGGGGACGCGGTGGAGCCGGCCCCCACACCGCGCGGTGTCTCACATAAACCTATTCGCACTAAGGCAATTGGCCAGTCTCTGCCGTGGAACGTCTATCTCGCCCTCCTTCCCGGCTGCTTACTGCGCGGCCCACCAGCCGCTGCCCTTCGGATCGACCGCGCGCACGTCGTCCTCGATCTGCCGCGCTGTCTCCAGGAGATGCGGCAACAGATCGTGGCGCAGCATCTCCGGATCACCTCGCCGCGTGGGAGCAGATATATTCACCGCCGCAATGACCCTCCCACGTGTGTCATGCACGGGAGCAGCAATCGCTCGCAGTCCTTCCTCGAGCTCTTCGTCCACCAGTGCCCATCCCTGCTGTCGCACGTGCTGCAGCTCGACCCGCAGCTCTTCCGCATCCGTGATGGTCCGTTGGGTCAGCGGTGATAAACGCGCCGATGCTAGATAACCGTCGAGCCACTCATCGCTCTGACCTGCCAGCAGTACGCGCCCCATCGAGGTGGCGTAAGCCGGAAACCGCGTCCCGACACTGATAGCAACTGTCATGATGCGCGAGGTAGGCACTCGGGCAACATATACCACTTCGTCACCGTCCAGGACCGACATCGACGAAGACTCGTGGACAGCCGCGGCCATAGTCTCAAGATGAGGGGTGGCCACCTCCGGCAGCCCGGATGCGGACAGAAAGGCGTAACCTAGTTCCAGGATCCGGGGCCGCAGGGAAAAGAGCCGACCGTTGCTTCGCACATACCCAAGCTGCACAAGAGTGTGCAAGAAGCGCCGGGCGGCTGCCCGGGTCAGCCCTGTTGCCCGCGCCACGTCGCTCAGTGTCAGCTCCGGATGATCGGCATCGAATGCCCGTATGACGGCCAGACCGCGCTCCAGGGAGCGGACGAAGTCGGAACCGTCCGGCTGCCAGTCCTCGCTGGGTGTGCCGTCGCGTCGGGGCAAGGGGGAATGCATCACGTCGCTCATCTTCTCGGAGTGCCGCCATCGGTCAGGAGCGGCACAGCTTCGACGTTCGCTATATGAACATACATGCTAGATACGAACACTATCGCATCCACTCGACCCGTCGTCAACGCCAAAAAACGCTGAGAATCAGTAGATTGACTCCCCCCGACCTCTGTGCTAGGATCAAAAAACGAACAACAATTCGTATGCCGAACAAGCCTGGCGGGAGGTGCGAGCATGTCATTTCCTGGTGAGAGCGACAGTCACGAGGCGTTGGAAGACACTGAGCTCGACCGCATTCTGAGGGACCGCCGGCTCGACCGGCGAACCGCCCTGAAGCTGCTGGGTGCCGGCGGGATGGCTCTCGTTGGTGGCCTGCTGCCCGAAGCCCCGGACCCCGCCCACGCCAGTGCCTTTGCACCTGCGTCAGGCCACATTAAGATCGGCTTTGTTAGCCCTCGTACCGGCCCCGCCGCGGGCTTCGGTGAGCCTGACGGCTATGTGCTGGGCCTTGCCAGGAACGCGTTCCGGCGTGGGCTCACCATCCACGGGCGCAAGTACACCGTTGAGATTATTGCAAAGGACAGCGAATCCGGGCCGCGGAGCGCGCAGGTGGCGAACGACCTCATCAACAGTGACAAGGTCGATCTTCTCCTGACCACATCCACGCCCGAGACGGTGAATCCTGTCTCCGATGCCGCAGAGGCGTCACGCGTTCCTTGCATCTCGACCGTGGTTCCCTGGGAAGCCTGGTACTTTGGGCGTCAAGCCAACCCCAAGAGCCCCAAACCGTATACCTATACATTCCACTTTTGCTTCGGCGTTGTCCAGTTTGCGGACGCATACACCCACCTCTGGCCCCAGGTGAAGACGAACAAGAAGGTTGGAGTTATGTGGCCCAACGACGCCGACGGCAATGCGATTCGCGCCAGTCTCGGTCCGCTCCTCAAGAAGGCAGGCTATACCATCGTCGACCCGGGGGCGTATCAGGACGGATCGACCGACTACTCGGCACAGATTGCTAAGTTCAAGTCCGAGAACTGCCAGATCTTTAACACCTTCCCCATTCCACCGGACTTTGCAACCTTCTGGCGGCAGGCCGCCCAGCAGGGCTACAAGCCAAAGATTGCCCAGATTGCGAAGACCGGCCTCTTCCCTTCCCAGGTCATCTCTCTCGGCTCGATCGGCAACAATCTGGCCAGCGGCGTCTACTGGGCGCCCACGTGGCCCTATAAGTCGTCACTCACCGGAATCACGTCACGGCAGCTGGCCGCGGGTTACGAGCGTGCGAGCGGAAAGGAGTGGAACCAGCAGCTAGGTCCAAGTCTGGCTTTATTCGATGTCGCCGCCGCTGTGCTCAAGGCAAGTGGCAGTCCCAAGAACAAGAAGCAGGTCGCGACGGCCATGAAGCATCTGTCGGTCAGCACACCGATCGGGCACCTTCAGTGGGGGAAGCCTGGTTTGACGCCCAACGTCGTGGCCACACCGATCATTGGAGGACAGTGGCGCAAGGTGAAG
>DASVZE010000507.1:0-1679 GCA_036391775.1 Chloroflexota bacterium
ACAAAGCGCTGACCGACATTGCTTAGCTGTAGATTGCCAAAGTAACTAAAGGTTCCATCGGCCAGGGCAATGAGTATATATGCCACGACGATGAGGTTGAGGAGACCAAACTTGCTGTTACCCACGAGCGAGTGGACGAGCTGTCCCAGCGCTCCGTGGATATGGTGTTTTCCGATAACGCTGTCAAACACAAACTTCAGTGGCCATGGGGCAAGCACATCCATCGCGACCTGCCCAACCAGAAAGAGCACCATAAGGCAGATGGTCGTCCAGTAAGGACGCAGATACGGCAGGAACCGCCGATACACCTGCATTCCGGTTAGCACTGGGGTGTCGTCGACTGCCATCATGCCTGCACGATCATCTGCTCTGACGTAACACTGTCAAGAATGGTGGTCACCTGATGCGCAACCTTCTCCCAGGTCACAAGCCCTCGCGGAGCCTCCCGTTCCAGGCGCTCTCGCAAGCGCGCATCACCGGCAAGCCGCGTGAGCGCATCAGACAGCGACGCCACATTGTCGGGGAGAACAAGATAGCCGTTCTCCTCATGACGGATCGCCCTCGCAATCTGCCCCACATCCGACGCAATCACCGCCTTGCCGGCGGCCAGGTATTCATACAGCTTCAGTGGAGAGAAGTAGAAGTCGGGAGTCCATCGATATGGAGCAACCGGGATGTCCATGGCCGAAACGTAGAGCGGAATATCCGCATGGGATATAGGACCGGTGAAGGCGATCTGCTGCCCAAGACCAGACTGTACTGCCTGTGATTCCAGCGTCTGTCGCTCCGGTCCGTCGCCCACGATCAAGAGGCGCCAGTTGGGACGAGCACAGGATGTGAAGGCATCGATCAGCAAGTCAACGCCATGCCAGGGCTTGAGGCTGCCCACAAAGCCGATGACGACGGAATCTCCCATTCCAAGCTTCGTGCGCACTTTCCGGGTATCCAGATTCGGGTGGAAGCGCGACGTGTCCACACCATTCGGCACAACGTGAACTCGCCGCTCATCGGCGCCTGCCTTCGCGACATAGGTCGCTACGCCTTCAGACACCGCCAAAACGGCGTCCGCCTGTCCGAACACCGCCTGTTCGATCTCTTTCGCCACCGGCCATAGAGGAAGCGGCTCGACCCGTCTCCGCTCAATCAGCAAGGGAGCATTGACTTCAAGCGCAAAGGGCAAGCCGGCGATGGAAGCGAGACCTGCTCCAACGTCGCTGAATAAGGAGTAGCGCTCGTACACCGCATCAAAAGGCCTCGCCCGGTGCGCTTCGTGCACGACATCTCTCATGGAGGCGACGCCTGCAAGCCGGCGGCGGTCGCGTTTGCTGCTCTCATCCGGATGATCGGGCACCTCGGGAGGGGGAACAACGTCAATAGACTCGACAGGGAGAGAGCACTCAGCGGGTCCCAGCGCCGCGCAAAAGAGGCTCACAGAATGCTGAGCCGCAAGGGCGCGCACCAGCTCCCGGACGTGCACGGATGCACCCTTGTACCCGCAGACCGGAATGCCGCTATCGGCCACTATATACGCGATTCGCATCTGCTACTCCTCCCTGCAAGCCAAGAAGAGTCGCCATACAGTGTGCATTCTCGCCTGCGTCAAACCGTTCTTCGATTGCCAGTCGTGCAGCCGTACCTAGCCGAGCGCGTGTCTCGGCGGACGAAATGAGGGACTCCAT
>DASVZE010000508.1:0-7795 GCA_036391775.1 Chloroflexota bacterium
ATCGGCCTATCGGGAGATGGTAAGGCCTCACAATGACAGAGGAAGGGACATTCTCCGACTCATCTAAGGCAAACGAGCCGAATTCCCTCCCGCCGTTAAACCCGGAAATGGACCACTCAGGTGAGCGACGGTCCCTTATACGCTTTGTGAGCGCTGTTTCCGATGACGGTCGCTCGCTGTGGAGTTCTGCAAGCCTGGTGGATGTCAAACGTCTGCGGCTGGTGACGATCGTTGGACCGATCGCCTTTTTGCTGGTCGTCGAGGCGTTCAGCATCTTTGTGCTTTTTCCCCTCCTGGGAAGTAACGCTCTGCTGCGGCTCCTCATTATTTTCGCGCTGCTCATGGTCGTCGTTATCCCGTTCTCCTTCTGGGTGTTTGGAACGCTGGAGAGGCAGCAGCAAAGTCTGCGAGAGAGCGCCATTACACTCCAGAACGTGAAGGACCACGCGATCTTTATGCTTGATCCCCAGGGACGAATTATGACCTGGAGTCATGGCGCCGAGGAGCTCAAAGGATACACGGCGCAGGAGGTCCTGGGACAGTACATCTCGATCTTCTATTCCCCGGAAGATGTGGAGCGTGGTATGCCTCAACTCAACCTCGCCGATGCCGTCAGGGGGAGGGCCGAATTTGAGGGATGGCGTGTGCGGAAGGATGGCTCCCAATTTTGGGCAAACGTCGTCAGCACGGCCGTTCGAGATGACAGTGGTACCTTGTTGGGTTTTACCCATGTGGTACGCGATATGTCCGACCGGCGAGAGGCGGAAAAGCGGATCAGGAAGCTAAACGATGCTCTGGAGCAACGTGTCCGTCAGCTGGACGCGGCAAACAGGGCCATCACCGCCGTCTCCAGTGCTCTCGATCTCTCCCATGTCTTGCAGAGTATCGCCGACGCGGCCCGGGACCTGGTCAATAGCCGTTATGCCGCTCTGGGTGTGGTCGACGAGAAGGGGCACATCGTTCAGTTCATTACCTCCGGCATGACTGAGAAGCAACGTCGAGCGATCGGACCACTCCCTCAGGGCCACGGTTTGCTGGGTGCGCTTATCCGGGACAGTAAGCCGCTGCGGGTTTCTGATATCGCTCAAGATCCACGCCGTCATGGCTTCCCGCCGAACCATCCCGCGATGAAGAGCCTTTTGGGAGCCCCCATTCTCTTTAAAGATCGCGCTATCGGCGATCTCTATGTGGCGGACAAGATCGGGGCGGGCGAATTCAGCCAGGAAGATCAGGACTTGCTCGTCCTGCTCGCTAACCACGCGGCCGTTGCCATCGAGAATGCGCGACTACACGAGGAGGTTCGTTCAGCGCGGGACCGCCTGCAGGTCTGGAATGAGCGGCTCGAAGCCAGGGTCGCCGAGAGAGCCGCGGAAATCGAACGCTATAGCAAGGAACTGACGACACGCGTCTTGCAAGCGCAGGAGGAGGAGCGCAAGCGACTTGCCCGTGAGCTTCACGACGACACGGCGCAGTCACTGTCTACGCTCCTGATCAATCTCGACGTCATTGAGCCAGGCATTCCGCGGGACAATGTCTCGTTGCAAGCCGGATTTGAGCGGATCCGCTCGCTGACCAAACGGACGCTGGACGCGGTGCGCGCCCTGTCACATGACTTGCGTCCTACAATTCTGGACGACTTCGGTCTGGTTGCCGCCTTGCGGTGGTTTGGCGCCGAATACACCAATACGTTCGATGTGCCCGTCGACGTAAAGGTCGAGGGTCTCTCGGATGTGCGCCTGGCTCCCGAAGTCGAGCTGGCCCTCTTTCGCATAGCTCAGGAGGCACTGACCAATGTGGGCAAGTATGCAGGCGCCAGCTATGCTCGAGTGTTGCTATCGTATGGCAATGGGGCAATCAGGCTGGAAGTAGAAGATGACGGTAAGGGATTTGATCCGCGTACAGTGAGTAGGCCGACACGACACGGAGGTCTGGGATTGTACGGCATGAGGGAACGGGCTGCGCTGCTCAATGCCACGCTCGATATCGATTCGGCTCCGGGGAAAGGGACGCGCGTGACCGTGGTCATACCACCAGGACCCGGTATAGGCAGCGAGCTTCCGACTCGTGTTGATGCGAACGGGTCAGCGGCGCTTGAAGGAGCCGAGCAATGTTAATGGATACCAAGGTCCTGTTGGCAGACGACCACGCCATCTTGCGTGAAGGCTTGCGCATGGTCCTGGATGCGCAACCGGGACTTGCGGTTGTCGGGGAAGCGGAAGACGGCCGCCAGGCACTGGAGATGACAGAGAAGCTGCATCCCGACGTCGTGGTGATGGATATCGCGATGCCGAATCTCAACGGCGCGGAGGCAACCCGACAGATCAAGCGCCGCTTCCCGGGTGTCCAGGTGCTTATCCTGACCATGCACGAGAATCCGCAATATCTGTCTCAGATCATCAATGCCGGCGCTATCGGATGTGTTCTCAAGCGCTCGGCCGGTACAGAGCTTGTGACGGCTGTGCGAGCCGCCGCGCGCGGCGAGAGCTACTTCTCGCCGACACTGGCGAGCATGATGCTCGACGTCTATCGTATGCAGCTGGCGGAGAAAGGTTCCGGCGAGCTCGAATCACTGACCGAGCGGGAACGCGAGGTTCTGCAGCTCATCGCCGAGGGTAAAACTAACCAGGAGATCGCCGAGCAGCTTGTGCTGTCCATCAAGACGGTCCAGACGCATCGCATGCATCTCATGGACAAGCTCGGTGCGCACGATCGCACGGACCTGGTGAAGCACGCGATTCGGCTCGGCATGATCCCAGCAGACTAGGATCGTGCCCGGTAACCGGGAGGAAGCTCCCTCCAGCTCCCTCCTACTTACGATCAATACGGGATCCTCCAGCCTTAAAGCCGGCATCTACCGGTGTGACCGGACGCTCCGTCTGGAGCTTGCGGCGACGGTCGAGCGTGTGGGTTATGCGGATAGCCGGCTCCGCATCGCCGATCGGGCAGGGACAACGCTGCTCGATCGAGAAGAGCCATTGAGCAATCATGGAGATGCGTTGCAGGCTGTCCTGGACTATCTTGCGTCGTCGGATATTGACTCTCCTCTGTGTGGTATCGGACACAGAGTGGTACACGGTGGCCGAAAATACTCCGCGCCCACACGGATAGATGGAGACCTGGTCGCCGATGTGCGGGCGCTGGTTCCGATCGATCCGACTCACCTGCCACAAGCTCTCGAAGCGATTGAAACCGCGAGCGCCCGTTATCCGTCTGTTCCGCAGATCGCGTGCTTCGACACGGCGTTCCACCGCTCCATGCCACGGGTGGCCCAGATGTACGCCTTACCCGCATGGGTCGAGGAGAAGGGCGTCCTGCGCTACGGTTTCCATGGACTGTCGTGTGAGTCCATCATGGATCAGCTGGCGTCTCACAATGCCGCCGAGGGGCGAGTGGTCATTGCGCATCTCGGCAATGGAGCAAGCATGACCGCGGTTCGCGATGGGCGAGGAGTCGACACCACAATGGGTTTCACGCCGACCGGAGGTCTCGTGATGGCCACCCGCTCGGGTGATCTCGACCCGGGGGTGTTGCTCTTTCTGCTTCAATCTGCCCAGCTGAATCCCGCCGAGCTCAATGAGCTGGTCAACCTTCAAGCCGGCATGCGTGGCGTCTCGGGTGGCAGCGCGGACATGCGCGATTTGCTCGAAAGAGCGCCGGGTGAGCGGCGGGCGGCCGAGGCGGTTGAGCTTTTCTGCTACATGGCACGGAAGTCGTTGGGAGGGCTTACCACTGCCCTCGGCGGCCTCGACACTCTGGTATTCACCGCGGGTATCGGCGAGAACGCTGCGCCCATCCGGGAGCGGATCTGTGCCGGACTCGACTATCTGGGAATTGAGATTGATACCGATCGCAACCGTGACTCCGCGTCCGTCATATCGCGCCAGACGAGCGCTGTGACTGTCCGGGTCATGAAGACCGACGAGGATATGATGATCGCCAGACATACAGTGCGGATACTGCGGTAAAGAGGAGAGAGATATGTATCAGTTTGAGAGAGATATATCGAGCGCCGTCCTGGTCGATGAGTCTACACCGGCGCCGGCGGAAGAACCGGTACAGGGACCGCTTTCCTCCGACCTGCTTCACCGCATGGATCGTTACTGGAAGGCTGCCAACTACCTGACTGTTGGTCAGATCTATCTCAAGGAAAATCCTCTGCTGCGCGAGCCCCTTCAGCCGGAACATATCAAGCCCCGGCTGCTGGGTCACTGGGGCACATCACCCGGCCTGAGCTTCATCTATGTCCATCTGAACCGGCTGATCAACGAGCACGACGCGAACATTATCTATCTGGCCGGCCCGGGGCACGGCGGTCCGGCTCTGGTCGCGAACGTGTATCTGGAGGGGACGTACTCGGAGATCTATCCTGAGATTCGGCGGACCACGGACGGCATGCGGCGGCTATTCCGCCAGTTCTCCACGCCAGGCGGCATCCCAAGCCATGTGAGCGTCCCGACACCGGGATCGATTCACGAGGGGGGCGAGCTGGGCTATGTTCTGGTGCACGCCTTTGGCGCAGCCTTCGACAATCCCAATCTCATCGTTGCCGCCGTCGTCGGTGATGGTGAGGCGGAGACCGGTCCCCTGGCAGGTTCCTGGAAGGGGACCAGTTTCCTGAATCCCACCCGGGACGGCGCCGTTCTTCCCATCCTCCACCTGAATGGCTACAAGATCGGTGGACCAACCGTGCTGGGCCGTGCCACGGATGAAGAAGTGCGCGGCATCATCGAAGGCAATGGCTACGATGTCCACTTCGTCGAAGCCGACGAGCCGGAAGCTGCTCACCAGGCGTTCGCCGCGGTACTGGATACGTGCTATTCCAAGATCCGCGCCATTCAGCAGGACGCGCGCGCCAACGGGTTTTCCGGCCGTCCGCGGTGGCCGGCCATCGTCCTGCGGACACCCAAAGGATGGACCGGACCGAAGGTCGTGGATGGTGAACCGATCGAGGGCACCTTCCGCTCGCACCAGGTTCCGCTGGCCGGAGTGCGCGAGAACCCGGAGCACCTTGCGCGATTGGAAGAGTGGATGCGGAGCTATCAGCCCGAGGAACAGTTCGATCAGAGCGGCCGGCTGGTAACGGATCTGGCCGATCTGGCGCCGGTGGGAGATCGGCGCATGGGCGCCAATCCCCACGCAAACGGCGGACGCCTCACAACTGATCTAAACCTCCCCGACTTCCGGGACTACGCTCTCCCCCTGAAGGACCACGGCAAGCAGCGTTTCGAGAACACGCGCTCGTTTGGACAGATGCTGCGTGATACCTTCACCCGGAGCGCATCGCAGGCGAACTTCAGGCTGTTCTGCCCGGACGAAACCAACTCCAACCGGCTGGGGAATGTATTCGACGTCGAGAACCGCTGCTTTGTCGGGCGGACGATCGATATCGACGATCATGTCTCGCCGGATGGCAGGGTGATGGAGGTGCTGAGTGAGCATCTTTGCGAGGGGTGGCTGGAAGGCTACACGCTCACCGGGCGCCACGGCCTCTATGTCACCTACGAGGCGTTCTCCATGGTCTCCGCGTCGCTGACGGTGCAGCACACCAAGTGGCTGCAGGAATCAATCGAGCTCTCCTGGCGTGAGCCTGTTCCCTCATTGAACATCCTGCTGACGTCGACCGCCTGGCGCAATGACCACAACGGCTTCAGCCACCAGGGGCCGGGCTTGATCGATGTGATGCTTTCCAAGCGCGGCACTGTCGCCCGCATCTACCTGCCGCCGGACGCGAACTGCTTGCTCTCCGTGGCAGATCACTGCATGCGCAGCCGGAACTACGTCAACCTGATCGTCATCGACAAGCAGCCGCACTTGCAGTATCTCGATATGGAGGCGGCGATCGACCACTGCACACGCGGCGCGTCGGTCTGGGGTTGGGCAAGCAATGACCACGATCTCGAGCCGGACGTGGTGATGGCGTGTGCGGGAGATGTCCCGACGCTCGAGACGCTGGCCGCCGTTCAGTGGCTGCGCGAGCGATTGCCGGAGCTGAAAGTCCGCGTGGTCAACGTGGTCGATCTCATGACCCTCTTCCCGCCGGAACACCATCCGCATGGCATGAGCGAAACGGAGTTCGTCGATCTTTTCACCGCGGACAAGCCGGTTGTTTTTGCCTTCCATGGATATCAACGCGCGGTGCATGAGATCGTGCACGGGCGGGTGAATGCCGAGCGCTTCCACGTCCGTGGCTTCAACGAGCAGGGCACCACCACCACGCCGTTCGATATGGTTGTCCTCAATGGAATGAGCCGCTATGATCTCGCGATCGAGGCACTCAAACGTGCATCACGTATTCGCCGCCAGGCCTCGGGTCTGGAGTCCGAGCTACGCTCTCTGATTCGTAAAGCCGTGGCGTACTCACGCGAGCATTTTGAAGATATGCCGGAGATTCGTGACTGGACCTGGAGTCTACTGTAGGCCACAGGCAGTGTCCCGGGCTCGTAACATCGTCGGATAGGAACGAAGCTCAATTCTCTGCACCGATGTCCCGAGAGGAAGGCACGATTGCACTGCCCCCACTTGATGTCTGGCCTCACCGCGCGTAATCTGGAACATTGCCGCCGCATAGACTCAGCAGGGTGATGTCGTGACGGAAATCCGGGAAGAGGGAATGGATCTGCCTGCCGGACAGATATGTACCTTCCTGATCGCGGATGTGAGAGGCTACACGCGCTTTACCGCAGAACACGGGGATGAGGCCGCGGCCAGGCTGGCACGGCGCCTCGCCGGCATCGCTCGCGAGATTGTCTCCGCCCATGCCGGTGAGGTTGTCGAGCTGCGAGGCGATGAGGTACTGGCCGTGTTTTCCTCTGCCCGGCAGGGCCTCTGGGCGGCAATCGACCTGCAGCAGCGGTTTAGAGAAGAAACGATGGCGGACGCCAGTCTCCCGCTCAAGGTTGGAATCGGTCTCGACGCGGGGGAGGCAATTCCCCTGGAGGGCGGGTACCGCGGGGGAGCGTTGAACCTGGCGGCGAGGTTGTGCAGTCTCGCCGGGCCAGGAGAGATTCTGGCAAGCGAGGGTGTTATTCACCTAGCACGTAAAGTGCCGGGGCTTAGCTATGCGGAACGAGGAGCAGTGCAGCTCAAGGGGTTTGCCGATCCGGTGCGAGTGATCCAGGTCACCACAGAGCTCGATCAGAAGCACAGACCAGACGGCGCAACGGCCGTGGTCCCTGCTGACCGCCCGCTTCCTATCGGCGGCTTCCTGGGGGCTTTGCCCGCAACTCCACTGGTTGGCCGGAACGAGGAGCTGCGTCAGATCCTGTCGGCCGTCGATGCGGTGGCGGGAGGGAGCGGGCGCCTCTTCCTTTTACTCGGGGAGCCCGGAGTGGGCAAGACACGGCTGGTGCAGGAGGTAACTCTGCAGCTCCGCAACCGCGAGTTCCTGGTGACGAGCGGCCGCTGCTACGAGCCGCAAGAGGTTGTTCCCTTCTACCCTTTTCTTGAAGCTCTGGCAACGCTGTATGCATCTGCTCCGTCCGCCATACGGGATGAGGTTCCGCAGCGCTGGCCCACTCTGGGGCACCTTCTACCAAACAGGAGCATGGCCGAACCCAGTCCCGCCGGTGAGTCCCGAGGCGAGTTGGAGCGGCTCTTTTGGGCGGTCACAGGTTTTGTTCAAGCAATCGCCGAGCAGCAACCGGTTGCTCTCCTGCTCGACGATCTTCATTGGGCGGACAGCACCTCACTGGCTCTCCTGCAGCATCTTGCCCGTCACACGCGGGCCTACCGCGTCCTCCTGCTGGGGACGTATCGTGACATCGAGGTAACGCGTCAGCATCCCCTGGAGCGCGCC
>DASVZE010000509.1:0-1715 GCA_036391775.1 Chloroflexota bacterium
GCGAGGTCGTCGAGATTCGGACCGTCGGGAAAACTCTGCTCGAAAACGTCAATGGTATTGTAGAGGACGGCCGGCTGCCGGAACCACTGCTGTAGGAATTGATCGCTTTTTTGGCTGAAAGGGAGCTTGGACCAGACTTGATGGCGCTGCAAGTCCTCTGTAGGGCGAGTCCAAGCGAGATCGCTCTGGCACACAGTGAATGTGACCTGCTGACCCTGCATCAGCAAGTCGGACAGGCTCTGGAGTGGCGCGGGCGACCGGTTGTACGAGTCTGGGAGGTGCACCAGCGGATATTTGAGGACGCCCAGATTAATGTCTGAATTGGTTGAGGTGATGGGGACCTGGAACCTGAGATGGTTGCCGGCGACATCGTTCAGTCCCACGGGCAGATGCTGGAGCTTGAATTTACCGTTGGCGTCGGTGGCTGCATCCGGAGCGCCGCGCGATTCGTCGCCGACCCACAAAGGCAGACCTACGATTGTCCCATGTGCGCCGTAGCCGGCAATGACGCGCCCGCTGGCAGAAGCCGTCGAGGTCAGTGATGAATATACGTCATGGAGAAACTTGAGCATCTCCTGCGTATCTTGTTCCGTTGCGGTCTGGGTGGGATTATCCCAGAGGAATCCCAGGGACGTGTGGGGTGGGACCCCGGGCACAATTTCATTCGGATTGATTAGCCAGCGCTTGTCGCCGTCGAGCCGTGCGTAGAACTGCTCCAGTTGCTTTCCTCTTAGAAAGCGAGTGGCGAGGGCGGCGCTCCCCTCGCAGTTCCATGCGACCGCGAGTCCCGTCCGGTAGATCCACAGTCCACCGCAGAAGGCGGAATTCTTCTCGGACCAGCCGAGGTCGAGATCGTAAACAGCATTGAGATAGCTCCACCAGTGCTCTTCCCAGCGTTCCCGCGCCCATTCCGCGATGGCGCGTTGTTCCGCCGCATTCGCGACGAGAGTGCCTGTGCCGGTAAAAACAACGGTGCTGCCAAGGATGGTCGCCGTAAACGGGACATAGCTACGCTGCCAATTGCGTCCTTCGGATTCTCCGCCGGGATTGGCCCACATCGTGGCTTGCCGTGCGGATTCGGTTAGCAGGGCTTCGCCGCAAAAGCCATATTGCAGTTGCTCTGTTCCGATCAGCGCGGTCCGGCATTCCTTCCCATCGTTTCTTTCCCACTGGACGAAAACATCAGGGATCGTCTGGGATGGTGCGGCTGCCAGCCGGACGATCTTGCCTTCCAAGTCCGTTCGGATGACGTATCGCTCGCCTTCCTTGACCAGCTCAATCGAATAGCCGTGTACCGTCTGCGTGTGACAGGGCAGGCCGGAAGGCAAGTCCAGGCAATCGTCATTCCAAACCGCAGGTATAGCGTCAATGACGGAAACGCGCGATGGATCTTCCATGCCGTATTTGGTCATACGGGCGATTACCGCATCCACAGCCTGTTTCGCAGCCGAGGGCACCGGAGTCGGCGTTGCAGTCTCGGTCGGGGCGGACGTGCCTGTCGGCTCGAAAGTGGGCCGTGGCACCACCGCTGCGCTCATAACAGCCATCGCCAAAACAATGGAAAGCATGAACCAGGTACGTGTCATATAACACCCTTTTAGATTCCTTATCCTCTTGGTATCCCAAGCCTACGCGTTGCTTTATGTTCTATTCGCGTTGGACCCTCTGAGACGAAGGATACCGAATATCCCTGTGGTGGCAATAAAACCGCCACT
>DASVZE010000510.1:0-1689 GCA_036391775.1 Chloroflexota bacterium
AAAATACCGGCACCTACGACGCGTTTGTAAACGTGTTTACCGCCGCACCCAATGTCTCCATTACGGCATACATGACTGCAACCTCGTCGGGCGGCATCACCACGGCGTCGTACCAAACGGACGGTCACAGCGGACAAAGCCTGCACAGCTACCTCCAGCTATAGAGCGCGATCCAGAGCTCGAACGGGCAGCATCCGCTCTGTGCCCCACGAATAGGATGAGGTACACAGCGGTTCCGGCCACGCGATAAATGTGAGTGTGCAGCTACTTCCCAACACTCCATTTCTCGTGTAAGCTTTTGGATTGATGCATCCGCTATTGATAAGGGCTCTCAGGACACCGCCGCCGACCCTGGCAATCGTCGCGATTGCGGGCTTGGGGATAGGCTGCTCCTGGCTGGTGAGTCCGCCGGGAGCAGAAGCCGAATCGCCGCTCCGCCTGTTGCTGCTCCTATGCCTTGTGACGGCAGCTATTATCGCGCACTGGTTTCCCATTCACATCCGAATTGGAACCAAGGTCTACATGGTCACAGTCGTCCTGTATCTCCTGGCCGTCCTGATCACCCCATCTCTGGCGGTTACGGGCGCCGCAGTCGCCATATTGGTGGGGGAAATCAGCGTAAGTTCCCGGACAGGCAACTTCCCGAGCGACATCGCCAACCAAACGGCTCGAATGGCGATTGGGGTGCTTCTGGCGTCTCTCCTCGCTCACCTTGGACTCGGCCTTAATAGTGTGGAATTGCTTTTCCTTACCGGCGCGGCCGTCCTGCTCTGGGCGGTTGATATGGTTACAAGTCCGTTCGTATACGCTCCAATTACGGGGGAGCCAGTTCGCCAGATCATCATGACAACCGTGAAAGGGGCTGGCCCGCCTGAAGCCGCGCAGGTAGTCGTCGGACTGATACTGGGAATCGCCGCCATTCGTCAGCCACTCATTTTGAGCGTGGGGGTTGTGCCGATCGCTCTGGTCTACATCGCGTGCAAGAGCACGAAAGAGGTACATGCGGGCACGCGCCAGATTCTCGAGATCATGGCGGATACGGTGGATATGCGCGATCCATACACTGGTGGCCACTCCCGCCGGGTAGCCGACCTTACACGCCAGATCCTTCGAGAGCTTCACAAGTCCGGGCCTGAGGTGGATCTGACCATCGCTGCCGCCCGCGTGCATGACATCGGCAAAATCGCAATTCCAGATCGCATCCTCCTCAAGGACAAAGCGCTTACGCCGCAGGAGTGGGAAATCATGGCATCCCATCCGGAGCGAGGCGCAGAGCTTTTGCTGCGCTACCCGGACTTCGCGAGAGGCGCCGAGATGATCCGTCATCACCATGAAGCCTGGGACGGCTCCGGCTACCCGCATGCCCTTCACAGAACCGAGATTCCATTCGGAGCCAGAGTGATCGCTGTCGCCGATAGTTTTGATACCATGACCTCGGACCGCCCGTACCGCAAGGGGATGATGCCTGAAAAGGCAGCATCGATCCTGAAAGAGGGACGCGGAAAGCAGTGGGATCCGGAGGTTGTTGATGCTTTCCTGCGCAGCCGCGAGCAGGCAGACCACGCGGCAGCTACCGTGCCGCAGATTCTGCCGCAGACGGGACCAGTGACCGCCTGATCGGTCCGGTTTATCTCTCCCGGGGTATCCAGGCCGAGACCCATGGGCAACGGCTTGCCTGCAGTTCCGCTC
>DASVZE010000511.1:0-2881 GCA_036391775.1 Chloroflexota bacterium
TAAGACCCACGATGACCTTGGCCAGGGAGCTCTTTCCGCTCCCTGATTCCCCAACCAGTCCGAATACCTCTCCGCGCCGAACCTCGAGGGAGACACCGGCCACAGCCGAAACCTGGCCTCCTCCAGAGTTATACGTCTTGATCAGATCGTCGATCTTGAGCAGTACTTCATCGCTCTGGTTCGGAATCAGATCGACCGTCGCAGCCGAACTTGGCGGTATTGAAGGAACTTCGTCTGAGTAGAAGCATCTGCTTGCGCGGTGATCGCCCACGCGCAGGAGTGGAGGAGGCTCTTCGCGACATCGATCTCGAGCAATAGGACAACGATCGGCGTAGTTGCAACCTGGTGGTTGAGCGCCGAGCGGCGGCAACGAACCGGGAATCGGATCAAGCCTTTGAGTGCGCTTGTTCATCCCTACAGTCGGCACACAGCGCATCAGTCCGAGTGTGTAGGGATGTCGCGGGTTCAGAAACGTTTGCCGAGCAGGGCCTTCTTCGATGACCCTCCCTGCATACAAAACTCCAACACGCTCGCAGATGCGCGCGACGATCCCGAGATTGTGGCTGATGAATAGGATAGACGTATTGAACTGTGTGCGCAGCTGCTCGACCAGATCCAGTACCTCGGCCTCCACAGTTGCGTCCAGGCCTGTTGTGGGCTCGTCCAGAACCAGGAGATCAGGGTCCGTGGCCAGAGCCATGGCGAACATGATTCGCTGCTGCTGCCCACCGGACAACTCGTGCGGATACCGTTGGAGAACTCTCCGGGGGTCGGAGATTTGTACTTTCTCCAGCATTCCAGCGGAGGCGTCCTCCGCCTCTTTCTTCTCCATGCCACGGTGAAAGCGAAAGACCTCTCCAATCTGGGCGCCGATCCGCATCGAGGGATTGAGTGCGCTGCCCGGGTCCTGATAGACCATGGCCATACGATTGCCGCGTAGGCTACGCAACTCTGAGTCGGACAGGGTGAGCAGATCGCGGCCGTCAAAGAGGATCCTACCACCTTCCACCAGCGCGTTCGATGGCAGATATCGCATGAGAGCCATGGCCACCGTGGTCTTTCCACAGCCAGACTCACCGACCAGGCCATACGCCTCACTCGGCTTGATGTATAGCGACACGTCGTCGATCACCCGCATGGCCCGACGCTTGCGCCGATAGCTGATGGTCAGGTGCTCGATGTCGACCGCGCGGGCCGAAACCTCCGTGATGCTCATGACTCAAGCGCCTCTTTCAAGCCATCGGCGAGGAAGTTCAGGCCAATAACCAGACTGCCCAGGGCAAAGGCAGGAAAAAGGACGATCCAGGGCGCAATTTGGAGATAGTTACGCCCCAGCGCGATCGTGAGCCCCCAGTCAGGCGATGGCTGCTGGAGTCCGAAACCGAGGAAGGAGAGAGTTGCCACCGTGAAAATGGCATAGCCAAGACGCACCGTCGCCTCGACCACAATCGGACCTGTGATGTTCGGCAAAATCTCGCGCGTCATAATGAAAGGCCCTCGCGCTCCCAGCAGCTTGGCCGCGGCGACATACTCTCGCTCCCGTTCGACCAGAACAGCAGCGCGGACGGTCCGCGCGACGATAGGAGCGAAGATAATGCCGATCACAAGAATGATGTTGGTGGTCGATGAACCAAGCACCGTCAGTACCAGAACAGCGATGATGACTCCGGGGAAAGACAGCAGCGCGTCGACCAGTCGCATAAGGATATCGTCCGTCACTCCACGGTAGTATCCCGCGATCAATCCAATGGAAATCCCAAGGAAGAGCCCGAGCGCCGTTGCGGTGACGGCGATCGTCATCACCGAGCTCGCTCCGGCGAGAACGCGCGAGAAGACGTCGCGACCGAAATCGTCCGTCCCAAACCAATGATTGCTGGAAGGTCCCGTGAGTTGATTCAGGGGATCGAGGGCCTGAGGATCATGCGGGACGAAGAACTGCCAGAAGATTGCATCGAAGATCCAGAACAGCACGATAATCGCGCCCACCATGAACGTCTTGGAGCGCAGGAGACCCCGGCCCAATTCACGCAGCCGGATCGATCGTCCGGAAGCCGGAACGGCGACTGTGGGAGTAAAACCCGCGCTCCCTTCGGGAGTCGGCTCGAGTAATGGATCCTGTGTGCCGACTGCCATCAGCCGCTCAGTCGCACACGAGGATTGAGCGCGGCGACCAGGACATCCGCGGTCAAGTTGGCAATCAGGTAAATGACCGCGATCATGAGCACCGTTGCCTCCAGCATCGGCAGGTCATGGCCATTGGCGGAATCGAGAACCAGCTTGCCGATTCCCGGGTAATTGAACAGCGTCTCGATCACGACCAACCCTCCGACCAGGTAGCCGGCCTGCACGCATACGACAGTGATGGTAGGGAGCAGAGCGTTGCGGAGCACATGACGCCAGATGACAACTCGGCGTGGCAGTCCTTTCAGGATGGCGGTGCGGACATAGTTTGAATCAAGCACGGAGATCGTACCCGCGCGTGCCATGCGGGAGATATATCCGAAGAGGACGAGCATCAGCGGAATAGCGGGCAAGAGTAGCTGGTGCACGATGTCGGATGGGTTCCAGGTCGGAACGCCGGCTGATGCGGGTAACCATTTCAGGACAACGGCGAAGACAATGACCAGTATTATCCCGGACACAAATTCGGGAAGGGCAATGAGCGAGAGCCCTGAAAGCGTGATCAAGCGGTCAGTCGCTCTGCCGTGGTAGAGCCCGGACAGCACTCCGAGACCAATAGAAATGGGGATGATGAGGAGGAACGCGAATCCGGCCAGGATAAGGGAGTTCTTCAGCCGTTGAAGCACCATGGGACGAACAGGTGTATTGAGCAGGTACGACTGACCCCAATCACCTCGAACAAATCCCGTTACCCAGTTCC
>DASVZE010000512.1:0-2729 GCA_036391775.1 Chloroflexota bacterium
CCGTGAGGTAGCCCCGAACTCGGCCGTGGGGCAGTAGCTCCCTCAACGGACCGGCAAAGTGTGAACCTAGATCCTCTTGTGGCGCGCTAAACACGCGCTCAAACACAACCGCACCGTCAGGGGTCGTAATTGGCTGCGAAATGGTGAGCTGATGGCCGAAGCGCCGGTGTGCCTCAACACGAAAACGTGTTGCAGCGACCTTTAGCTGATCTCTCGCCCCGTTGGGCGCTGAAAACACCGCAGTGAAGGTGAGAGCGCGGTATCCATAGGTCTTGTTTAGCAGGTTATACGCGGCAACGGACTGGCTATTACCAATGGTGTATCCACCGCCGCGCAAAATTCCCGTGACCCTTGGCGCGAAGATGGACGCCAGAACAAAGAGGCAAAGCCAGGCGGCCACGATAGCCCAGCGGGCCCGATACATCCGACGGCCAAAGGAATCCAACATTGCAGATCCGGTTCGGTTTCTTCAAGATACGTCCCGAGGCTTATGCAGGCTCCAGACTTGTGTCGTCCACTACGTCTACGACTCCGGCCAGGTTCCCCAGAAGGCTCATCGCATACTCCGCGTCTTCAAGTGACTGGACCGTCCCGCTGAGCCGAACCATGCCACGATTGACGGTGATCGACAAGGGATACCTGGACGTTAAAGAGTCCTCTCGCAGCACCCTCATTGCCTCGTCGTGAATAGACTCATCTCCTCGGGACGCGGGATCCGAGTACGCCTCTTCCTCGGCGGAAAAGCCAAATCCAACCCCCATATGAATGCCTTCGGCGCCGCCGGGGAGAACTGGTGGATCGCTTGGTGGGACGTACGGCTCGGCGTCGCGCGTCGACTCGAGGGAGTCCGTTGTTCCCGAGATCTCGGGAAACGGCGAAACCTCACCATCGGTATCTATCTCTTCCGGTGGATGCCGGTCGACCTTCTCTCCTGTCCCGGGCCATGCTTCATCCCACTGATTCTCACGACTGGCGTAGCGCGCATCTCTATCTGTCAACTTTCCTCACCCCCTATTTCAATTATCACAGGCGTCTTACCTTCAAGTTCTCTGACCGGGAATAATCCCGCCACCTGTGCATCACGAACGAGCCGCGTTTTCCAGCAACCAGAGTCGTTGAGCTTGAACGGAGTCGCGCATGCTCGTCCCCCCATTCTAGGTGGCGTGCTTCCGCGCATTACAGACTGTCAACAAGGCTCCACCACGCATGCAAACTCCGGCGCACACCCGGCATGGGTATTCGACACGATAAGGAGCGCGTCGCACGTGAGATCGTTCAAATTGCCACGGGCTGTTGACCACTGGCACAATCCGTGCACCTGCTCTGGGCGGCTCTATATAAGACAAGAAACGGAAGGAAGGTTCGATGGCACAGGAAGCATACTGCGTGAAATGCCGAGAGAAACGAGAAATAAAGGATCCGAAGGAAGTAACCCTGAAGAACGACCGCCGGGCGATGCAAGGAACATGCCCAGTATGCGGAACGAAGCTGAACCGAATGTTAGGTAAGAACGGCTAGGCACCTCGCGCTCATTTCATGCGAATCCTCTAGAGATCGAAGTCACGGAGGGTACAGCATGCCGGCAGACTTGTAACTCAGTCGCAACGTACAGAGCTTGTCCCTACCAGCCACCCGGAGTACTGTAACGGCACGTGGGAGGCAAGCTGTGCAAGATAGTAATGGTCCCGGTCCTGTTTCTTTCGGTCTCGGTGTCTTACTGGCGGCGATCGTGTTCTTGCTTCACCAGGCGCCGCGAAGCGTTGTCACGGTTTATGTGGCAAGTAGTGGACACGCGTCTACCACACACATTCAGGCGAGCACGATTCTGTTGCCGGTCGCTACAAGTCTCAGCACCATCCTTTTGATCGCCTATCTCTTATATCTGGGCATTTCTCTCCGTGGAGCGCGGACGCATGCGACCAGGACCAGTGTCGAACGGCTGGACGCAGTCCTGGCTGCGGCTCCGGTGATGCCTTCGCCCGAGCTAGCGGCAGTTCCTCTGTCGATGCTGCGAGAGTCGTAATCGGAGGCGCGCCCCGGCTGCTCATTGCGCTCGTTGTCCATATCCCCTGGCTAAGCGAGCCAGGGGATACGTTTTCCTGTCCGTTCATTTAAGCGCCGTCGTTGTCACGTGATTGCGTGAGGTGTTGCGAACCGTCACTGGTGATTTGCGGGACGAGTAGGTCCGCGCTTCAGGCCGCGTCTTATAGAGATGAAGAGATGGCCGGCATTGGCGGATGCGCAAAGGCAGCCATCTGTGCAAGATCTTCAAGCTCCTCCATGGAAATGGAGCGTCCAAAGACCTCCTCGATATGTGAGGTCCAGCCAATGAGAAACAAATACCAGCCATCTTCCACTGTTAGACTTCGCTCCGTTCGCTGCCGCAGGGCCTGACGTAGGAAGTCGCGGGCTCCCCGATAGTTCAAGTCCCACACAACGCTTTGTTCGGGAAATCGCGCTTCTTCCGTGAGTGGAGAGCCCGGTCGATCTTTACCCATACCCGTGGCATTGACGATGAGTGAGCCGGGAGGGGCCTTGGTCAGTAGCCGGTTGTTCTGGCGTGCGTCGGGAGTGATCGTGTACTCAACCGGTACGTCAGAATCGAGGCGCTGATGGACGGTATGCTGGTGACTTAACCGGCTGGGATCGATATCAGTCATGACGATCCTGCGCGGGCGATCCCGACTGTCCACACAGGTCATGAGGTGCACCGTTATGGCAAGACCGGC
>DASVZE010000513.1:0-3955 GCA_036391775.1 Chloroflexota bacterium
GCTCCGCCCGTACTGCATCATAACATGAGCTGCAGTACACTGGTCGATCCGTGCGTGGCATGAACGGTACCTGAGCCTGTCCGCCACAGCGATCGCAAACCGCCGGGTACATCTCCCGGGTGCGCCCCGCGGACTGGTAGCCATTGCCTTCGCGGGCCGAGCGGGCCGCCGCGCGACACGATGGGCACCGTCCGGGTTGGTTCACTAACCCTTTGGACGCGTAAAACGCCTGCTCTCCCGCTGTCCACGCAAAGTCTGAACCGCAGTCCCGACATTGCAGCACTTTATCCTGATACGCGACGTCCATCCGCCAACTCCCTCTCCGTTGCGTTACTCTCTACGCGAATTTGCGCGTAAAACGACGCCAGTATACCGTGGAAACAGTACGTTGACAAGCCTGAATATGGCGGAAGGACGCCAAACCGGCGCAACGGGCACTATAATTGGGGTCAGCAAACCTTTTTCGGGCTCGACGAGGCGCCACATTTCACAACAAATTCAGGACTGGATCTCCATTTTTCTGGGAATCCTCGTTGAGGCTACGCCGTTCTTGCTCCTTGGCGTCGTGGTCTCGGCCTTTGTTCATGTCTTCGTGAGCGAGGATAGGCTACTCCGTTTCGTGCCCAAGAATCGCTTTCTCGCGCTGGTGCCCGCGCTGGGCGTCGGCATGCTCATGCCGGTGTGCGAGTGCGGCAATGTGGCCGTGGCACGGCGCTTTCTGGCTAAAGGCGTTCCGGTGTCCGCTTGCGTCACCTTTCTGCTTGCCTCGCCCATCCTGAACCCGGTGGCGCTGTTTGCCACCGCCACTGCCTTCCGCTACTACCCGTCCATGGTCTGGCTGCGTGGCGGTCTGGCATTTGTTGTGGCGGCCCTGGTCGGTCTGATGATCGGTCAGTGGGCACGCGGCGAGCAGGTCCTTGCGTCTGGCCTACTGGGAAGCCCCGAACTCCATCTCGATCACGACCACGAACATCACCATCATCACGGCGATCCGGGCCGAGGACTGGTCTCCCGGCTGACGGCCGTGGGCAATCAGGCAGGAAACGAGTTCATGAGCATGATGCAGGTGCTGGTGATCGGCGCTGCCGTGGCCTCGGCCACCCAGGTCGTGATACCTCGCTCGGCCATAACGAATCTGGGCACGGGTGTGGTGCTCGCCATCGTGGCCATGATGAGCCTCGCGTTTGTGCTTTCCATCTGCTCCACGGTAGATGCGTTCTTTGCTCTTTCCTATTCCAATCTCTTCCCTATACCCGCTCTGCTGGCCTTTCTGGTAATCGGACCGATGATCTCGATGAAGTCGGTCGGCATGATGCTGACGGCGTTCCGGCCCCGTGTGGTGCTGGCATTGGTCGCCTTGACCACCGAGCTGATCTTTCTCTCCGCACTGATCCTAAATCTCCGAGGACAGGTTTTATGACGATTCGAATCGAACGGCTGCGCGCCCGCCATGCTTCCTGGGGGATCGACATTCGGCGCTTTCTGGGACCGTTCATTCTGGCCGGTTATGGTCTCTTCATCCTCTCGCTCTTTATGCGCAATGTGATGCAGCTTTACATCAATCCGGTCTATATCGCGCCCACGACTCTGGCCGGAGCCGTACTGGTCGGCCTGGCCGCTCTCTCCTTTGCCCGGCCAAGCGTCGACGCTTGTAACTGTGAGGATGCCTGTGGCTGCTCCGACTCTCACACTATGGGGCTGCACACGTATGGCCTACTCTGCGTGCCATTGCTGCTGGCGCTGCTCTTTCCGCCGCGCGCTCTGGCCAGCTTCTCGGCGATCGAGCGTGGTCCCCAGGCGGCGGGCATGACCGTGCTTCACGGCGCGAGCAGTGTGAAGCGCGTCAGCCTGTCGGTCAACACCAAGACCTTCGGCATGATGGACTGGGTCGGCGCCCTCTCAGCCGATCCCAATCCACGCGACTACCAGGGCAAGCCGGTTCAGGTGACGGGCATGGTGCTCCACGCGCCGGGCAGTGTTCCCACCGGCTATATCATGGTTATCCGGTACATGGTCACCTGCTGCATCGCCGACGCACGGCCCGTGGGACTGGTCGTGCGCGACACCTCGCATGGCGCGCTCAAAGACAACCAGTGGGTAACGGTCACCGGAACCATGACCTCGGCCAGCGAAAGTGGCCAGAAGGTCGCGGTGGTAGCGCCCACCAAGATGGTGGTGACAAAGAGCGGCAATCCCTACATGTATTAGGGGATACATGTAACTTGTTGGCGCTGTTCAGGGTTCTATGGGTCAGCGGGCGCAGCACCCAAGCCGCATGCCAAGGAGTCCCGCATGCTCAGGAATCTACTCACCACCGCGCTGCTCTTGATCCTCTGCACTCCGCCTTCGGTGATGGCGGCATACGTCACACCGAAGAGCGCAACCGCACCGCTGGTTACAGCATTCGCCCGCAACGGCTGGGTCTACGGACTAAGGAGTGACGGCAGCACGGTCCGCTTGACGGCCGGCACCAACGCTCTCGATCCTGTTCTCTCCCCTGACCGGAGCAGGATTGCCTACTTCACCGCAATGCGCGGGCACACGGATCATTACAGCCGGTCGATCCTCCGGGGTATCTGGACGGTTGGCACGCGAGCGAATCCGCAAACGCTAGTCGCCAACCTTCAGGGCACCGGAAGCGGGGCGCTCGCCTGGTCACCCAACGGCCACTGGCTGGCGTACGTGTACAGAAATGCGGTTGCGCTATGGGCAGGGCGAGGATCCGCTCCTAGAGTTGTGGCACGTTTCGGCAGCAGGCACGACCTCGGTTTTCAGCCCGTGATTGCCTGGTCACGAGACAGCAGCAAGCTGGCCGTTCCGCTTCCTCCCGCATCTCTAAAGCAGATTCCACACAACCTCTCCATCGTTATCGTTGGCGTATCACGATCGCCGTCCAAGCGCATCAAGGTCAGGTTTCCGCAAGACCTGATGGGAAGCCGGACGACGGCCTTGGGTTCTCATCCAACGCCGGATCAGATCGCCTGGTCTGCGGACGGATCCAGACTTCTGATGGCGACTGTCGTCAACGGAGCCGGCAACTCCTTGACAGGTATCTGGAGTGTTTCTAAGGGGGGCGGCATGGCGCGGCTCGTCATCGGTAACAGGGTCGGTCTCGCGACACGGCTCGTCGATCAACGGCTCGTCAACGCCACACACTTCCTGGTATCACCCGATTGGAGACATCTGGTGACCGATCCAAACGGGCGTTTCTGGGTCGCCGCAATAAACGGAACGCAGGGACATATGCTGCCGTCGAGACGACCCGCCGCGTGCGCGCTCGCACAGTTCACGTGGCTCACCGGAGGGAATGGCCTGGCCTACGTTACTCTTTGCTCTGTGGGTGGAACGCCAGACTTCCGCAGTACCCTTTACACCGTTCGACTGCAGACCAACCGCTCCCAGAAGATCGTATCGGTTGTCAGTGCCGAGATGGACGCGGTGAGCCTTGCGCCGCCGGTCCGGTGTGCCGCATGTGGATAAGCAGCTTCACAAACCGTAGTTGCCGCTGCTCGAGCTGCTCTACGAGTTATTCGGCTTGGCAAGTGTTCCCTTCAAGATTGGCGTCATTCCGCTGGTGTGGACCATGACGAAGTAGCGCGAGGGGTGCATTAATATCGCCTTCGCCGGACTTCGAGGAGCATGGACACAGCTCCGGAAGGTCGTTGCCATGGCATTCGTAGTCGATGTAAATAGAGGCACGACCACATTACCGGTGCTGGCGGCGTGGATATGGGCAGCCATGATCGGCACAGTGACGTTTTTGGTCGTGATCGTCGAACAGATCCTCTGCTGACCAGGATTGTCGGTTAGGTGGGCCACACCGCTACCGGTGTATCCGGGCATGGGAGCCAGGGCGGCCACCAGAGGGCGTCCGGCACGGACAACTGAAGAGCGGGAGCCCGAAGCCAGCGCCGGTCCTGAAGCGACAAATGATGTGGCCAGTATCAAACAAAGG
>DASVZE010000514.1:0-3431 GCA_036391775.1 Chloroflexota bacterium
GCTCGACGTAGAGCTACTGCACGTACCTGTGCCTCTCGCTCAGTGTACGCTTCCGCTCCTCCCGATGGGTGCAGCCAGGGACCACGTCGCGGTAGGGATGACCCGGAAAATCCATCCGATCCAAAAGGGCCTGCATTCCCCCCACTCTTACCGCCCGGACGCCGCGTCGTCCCTCAGCACCATGCAGGTGCTCGACGCCCGCGCTACCAACCGTCCCTCCTGATCCACGACATCACATTCCATGTAGCCCACCGTTCGCCCTCCCTTCACCACAGTCCCGATTGCCTGCAATCTGCCATCCCATACCGGGCGCAGGAAGTTGATCTTTAGCTCGAGCGTGGTGAAGCTCTCTCCGTCGTCAAGAGTGGAGGCAAACGCCAGCCCCATGGCCGCATCTGCGATGTCGCAGAGCACACCTCCGTGCAGCGTTCCCATCGGATTGGCATGGCGGTCATCCACCCGCAGCTCGACGACAGCTCGCCCAGGCTCGATCGAGGTGACGGTAAAACCGATCAGATCGGCGATCGGAACATTTGGATTCTCTCCCTTTAGCAGGTCGCGCAGAACATTGGTCACTGATGAACTTTCCTCCCATCTCTATACTGCCGGAATCCCTTGACTCTCCAATCCGCTCGCCCGCGTTCGCGCGAAGCCAGTTCCAGTACTTAGTGCGATGCTCATCACGCTACAGAGGACGAGCTCGCAGGACAGCACCGTGTCAGAAGTGTGCTGCCGCCCAGGTGTTCGCATTGGGTCCATATCTCGCCGCAGGACGCGGGGCGGTGGAAACTACTCCGCTTCGACACCCGGATCCCATCCAACCGAGGGCCGACGACGGGCACCGTCTCCTTGATCTGATGCCACTGTGATGCTCGATCGGACAGCACAGCGAAGGCATTCTTCTCTCTTTTTAGCAAGTTTACTTTACAAATTGTAAAACTAACTATATAATTTGTCCATGAATGAAGAACCTATGGCTACCGTCCCATCCCATTGTCCGGTGTGCGACAGCACTCTCGTCGTCACGCAGCTGCAGTGTCCCGCTTGCAGTACCGACGTGAGCGGCGTCTTTTCGCTGAGCAGGCTAGCGAGCCTGCGCGAGCCCCATGCCTCTCTCCTCGAGCTCTTTCTCCGCAAGCGCGGAAACGTCAAGGAGATGGAGCGGGAACTCGGTCTCTCCTATCCCACCATTCGCGCCCGGCTGGACGAAGCGTTCACTGCTGCCGGCCTGGAACGGGAACCCGACCGAGCGGCCGAGGCGGATGCCGCCTCACGCCGGACTGCCATTCTCGACGAACTGGAACGTGGCGAGATTTCCGCCACAGAAGCCGCCTCGCGCCTGCGCGAGCTAAAGACAAGGAGGAATCTATGAGCACTGAAGATCGAGCGCGCATCCTACGCATGGTCGCCGATGGGGTGATTTCGGCGGACGACGCCGCCGACCTGCTGGACGCTGTCGAGCCCCAACACGGTGAGAATCGTACTGCGTTTGACGCGCCCGCCTTCGCCGGTACGGCCCGCCAGCCCGACTTTGCTGCGCGCCCCATCAACCGCAACCTCGTCATCTATGTGGAGGAAAGCGGCAAGAGCAAGGTCAATCTTCGTATCCCACTTGGCCTGACCCGCGCTGCCGGACGGTTTATTCCCCGTAGCATCCGCCAGCGACTTGAAGACTTTGATATCGACCTGGGAGAGCTCCTGGGTAGCGCCGGGCCCTCAAACAAGGGCTCCTTGCTGCATATCGAGGACGGTGATACCCGCGTCCAGATCTCGGTGGAATGAAATGATGAATGTCGCATTTGGCCGTTTACAGCTTTCCGTCACCCTGGCCCAGCCTTCCCGCCGCGAGACGCGTGCACCGGCACGGCCGCAGTTCTCTGACGCTCTGGAGAAAGCGTATCGTCGCGACCAGGTCCGCCGCGAGCTGGAGGCTGAAAAACTGCGCTCGGTCGTTCGCTACTACCACACACCGAGATGAGCGACAGCCCCTCGCTGCCCGCTGATGAAGCGTGGGGGAGCCAAGCAAGTGCATCAGGGCGCGAGGTGTGGGGACGTCACTCTTCCTGGCGCAGCAGGCCGTGGAACAAGATATCGGTGAAGGCGCGAGCAATCTGCTCGGGCTGATAGGCGCCGTCCGGCCGGTACCAGTTATAGAGCCAGTTACAGGCAGAGAGGATCATGACCCGCGCCAGACGAGGGTCGGCCACACTCAGCTCTCCCTGTGCGATGCCGTCACGCAGTATGTCTCGGAAGATGTGTTCATAGCGCGCGGTCTTGGCCTGGATGGCTTCACGCCGCTGTGGGCTCAGCGATTTCTGTTCGTGCAGAAAGACGCTGAGCTCGTCCAGATGGTCGGCCAGCGCTGTGATATGGGCGGAGATTCCCTGTCGCAAGCGCTCCCTGGCGGATGCGTTGGGATCGATGTGCTCGCGCACGAAATCGGTGAGCCGCTCCACCGCACCGTCCATGATGCTGAAGAGTAGCTCCTCCTTACCCGGGTAGTAGTAATAGAGGGCAGCCGGCTGCATCCCTAGCTCGGAGGCGATGACGCGCATGGAGGTGGCATGGTAGCCGCGCTCGCGGAAGATGCGGCAGGCGACGCGGGATATCCCCTCCTCGCCCTGCCTTGGGCCGCGAACGGCGGCGTCCGGCCCTGCCGCCGTCACACGGCCTCCGCCCGCCAGCGCTCGATGGCTTGCAGTGTCGAAGTGTCGTGGCTCTTGATGGCCGCGTTGCCCTCGGCCGCCACCATCACGGCGCGGCGCATAGCTCGCTCTGCCAGAGGAAGGCGCTCCGGGTAGCGAATCGCGCTATGGGCCAGCAGGCGAGCCGCGTGCAGGTGAGCCAGCATGGCGGTCAGCCGCTCGGCATGGAGCAGGATGTACTGCGTGTCTTCGTCGCGGATGCGTGCCTTGCCTTGCACCATGCCAAGCACCCCTTCTTTGCCGCCCCGTCTGACCAGATCATAGAGCAAGGTACGGATGGCCGAGTTGGCCTCTGAGCGCGCCTGCCGGTAGAGACGGCCCAGCTCGCCGGGAAAAGAGGCAGCGGCCAGCGTCGGGCTGATCGTGCCGCCCAATAGCGCGCTGGGACGAGCCGTCGCGGCTTTGAGTAGATCCTTGGTGGCCATCAGCGACTGGATTTGCGACGTGCCCTCGTAGATGGGAAGGATCAGGCTGTCACGCATGATGCGCTCGATGTCATATTCTTTCACCACACCGTAGCCGCCGTAGATCTGCATCCCCAGGCGGCACACCCGAATGACCTCCTCGGCGCCGAACCATTTGACCAGCGGAGTCAGCTCCCGCAGGTAGCGCCCCTGCCGTTTGGCGCGGCGCTCCATCTCAGTCCGCCGCGGCTCTCCCTCCGGCAGCTTCTCCATCTCGCGGCGCAGTGCTTCCGTTTCGTCGTACAGCGCGGTTGCTTCGTAA
>DASVZE010000515.1:0-3309 GCA_036391775.1 Chloroflexota bacterium
GCGTGAAGCGATCCTGGCATTGACCCTTATTGTGGTAGGACTTCAGATTGTCTTCTCATCCTTCTTGCTGAGTATCCTCAACATCAATAGCGAAGCAACGTCCTAACATTCGTCGAAAGGAACGTACACGTGGCGGAGGCTGAGATTACTGCGACCGGTCCGATCGCACTGCAGATCCAGAGCAGGCTGGCGGAATGCGCGGAAAACTATAACGCGTGGATCTACTCGCAGATTGCTCCTTATATTGGCCAGCGAATCCTTGATGTGGGCTGTGCGATCGGCAATATTACGCAGTTCTACATCGATCGCGAGCTCGTTGTTGGTCTCGACGTCGTGACCGAGGAGCTGGCAGTGGCACGTGAACGGTTTTCTTCAAATCGCTTCGAAGCCCATCATCTCGACGTCAGCTCCGAAGCACTTCTACAGTTTCGTGACAGAAGGCTGGACACTGCTGTCTGTCTCAATGTGCTGGAGCATGTTGAGGACGATGTGCACGCCCTGCGGAATATGCGTGATACGCTGCAGCCGGGAAGCCGTATTTGTCTGTTGGTTCCGGTCAATAAATGGCTTTACGGTCCGATGGATGCCGTCGACCACCACTTCCGGCGCTATACCAAACGAGAGCTCAATGCCAAGTTGGCGGAAGCCGGACTCACCATCGAGCATCAGAACTACTTCAATATGCTCGGCATCCTTGCCTGGTACCTGAGCAACAAGATTCTTCGTCAATCAATGGCTCAGCCGGGCCAGTATACGCTCTACGACAAATTGGTACCCTTTCTGCGTGTCGTGGAGCGATTGGCGCCGCCGCCCACCGGTTTGTCGTTGGTCACGATCTGCCGTACTCCGAACTGAGAAGGACGCTCTGGGCGTCTACTGACGCCGTCTCTTGGCGGCGAGCAACTGGTCGATCGTGCTCGGCACATTGCCGGAACCTGGCTCCGTTTCACGTCGCAGTGGCCGAGGCGAATAATCTGTCCGAGCAGTAGCCGGAACGTGTCGACGGGGCGCAGCGGGAGAGAGTGGTTGATCCCCGATGGACGGCGCATCCGACAAACCCACCGCTCTTCTCAGAGCAAGAAGGTCGCGCCGACCGAGCAGCAGCCGACGCGTCGCTACGTCGATGGGCAGGAGGAGGAGGGCCAGGATCCACAGCAATGTGGTGAGATCTTTCTGACCTGAAACTCCGGCCAGATTCGTGCGCCAGGCATCGCCAGGCTGAGTGAATAAGCTTCCTCCTCCCACCTTTGCCACCTGGCGCAGAACGGCGGTGTTTGTACCTATGGCACGATACTCCGGCGAGTACGGAACGTCGGCGCCTGTCTGGACGACATCTGCGTGACCGTTGCCGCGCGCCTCAACCGTTATGCCGTAAGAACCGGCACTGCCTACCTGAAACGCGCCGCGGAATTGTCCCGGTGCTGTTGGATCAAGCGAGACATTGCTTCCTTGCAGAGCGGGCGACACGATACGCGCCCGAACAGTGGCGCTCAAGCCAAGTTGCGCTGGTACCTGAACCGACACAATCTCTTGCCCGCCTGCTTGTGTGGCAGCCACAAACATGCGCTGCCCGGTTGAAGCAGGTAAGGTCCAGTTCACCACGTCTGCCCAGAAACGGTTTTCTTCCGGGGCGGCGAGCCAGTCGTGTGTCCAGAGGCCCGATGCGTCGCTTGTCCAGGCGACTGCCCGACCGAGCCCATATTGCCAGCCTGCCAGCACGGGGTCCAGATTCTTGCTAACGAGCACCAGCTCACCCGTCGCCTTGGGCGCCGTCGCCACATACCCATACAGCGGAGGGATGCGAGACAGGTCACGCACCATAGGATTGGACGACAGCTTTTGCGGATAGAACTTGCCCTGGACGATCCCCGAGCGCGCGACGGTTGTAGCTTCTCGCAGGAAGATGCGCGGAATACTGTTTACGTCGTCCGCCCGATAAAACCTTCCCCCTCCCCACCGCGCAATGTTCTGCATCGTCTTCACATCGCCGGGACTTCCAACGTTGGTGGCAATGACGGAAACAGTCACTCCGCCGGCACGAATCTGCTTGAGGACGGAATGATAGGACGGGTCCTGTGCATCGCCGTCGCCCAACAAGATAATGTGCTTGACCTTGACCGAGGCGGTGCGTAACGACGCGTAAGCGGCCTGGAGGTACGGCGCATAACTTCCGGGGTCGCCTGGCAACATAATGTCCGCGTCGTGAAGGATCGTCGTCTTGTCGCGGACGTTCTGGAGCGGTACAACCCAGCCCGCGCCTCCATCGTTTGGCGTGTCGATAATGCCTACTTGATCCTGTTCGGTCAATAGCCGAATAACACCCTTACCCGCTTCCTTGGAGATATTAACGGGCATGTTAGCTTCCAGGCTTTCAATGATGAGTACAACTCCCGCACTTGGAGTGTCACGTCGCTGCGGCAAGTCCATCTTGACCGGGAGGATCTTCTCCAGCGGCGTCTGCCCGTACCCTCCGACTCCGTACGCTTCCTGACCACCAATAACCACCAAACCCCGTCCCAGGTCACGAACGTACGGGACGAGCTGATTCATGAGATCTGTGCCCAGAGATGGGGCCGGCGTGTCCACCAGCACGATCGCACCGTACGTCTGAAGATAGGGGAGCGACGGGGGGACTTCCTTGGGCGCGCGCAAGACAGTTTGGAGTCCTGTGCTCCTCAAGCTCGATAGGACGTCTCCCGCTTCCGTCCGGTTCTGGGCGATGACCAGAACCTTGGGCGCGCCCTGTACTATGGTGAAAAGCGAACCGCTGTTGTTTTGTGGTTGTGTATCCTTCGCGGGTGTGAGGTGAATCTGGAGTCGGTGTGGACCGGGTGCGAGCGGTGACTCGTACAGGGTCACATGGCTCTCCCCGACGGGAAGACGTAAGGACCGGCTTTGAACGAGTCTTTGATCAGCGAAGACGTCGAGCCGGGCAGCTGACACGACATTCGAATTAATCCAGACAGTCACAGGGAAGCGCTCTTGAACGTGCAACTGCGCCGGGCCGTCCACTCGATCGACCAAGACCTCCGGCCCGCTCTTTACTCGTTCCGGGAGAACGTCGACGCGTATGCCCTGCTGATGGAGCAATCCGGCTGAAGCAACTGCATCGCCGATATTTTGCTGTCCGTCACTGACAAGAATTATGCGACGGCGGAAACCGGCGGGAAGGATGGACGCGGCAAGGTCCAAACCCGACTCGAGATTGGTGTGATCCGGATCGACCAGTGACTGAAAGCCGTCGAAATGATCGAGAGGTGCAGCCGGCTGTTCCACCACAGCCTCCCGGCCCACAGTAACAATGCCCAT
>DASVZE010000516.1:0-2277 GCA_036391775.1 Chloroflexota bacterium
GGTGGGTCGATGTGGTGCTGATGGAAAAGCTGCTGGAGAAAAGGGACTGAGTGTAGATCTCACGCTGCAGGGCGGCCGGTGCCGCCCGGCGGCATCGGTCCCTCCTCCGAATCTTCCATCGAATCTGCTTAACCTCCATCACAATCAGAGGGACGAGCCCAGACGCAGAGCCGCAATAAATCAGAGGAGGCGAGGCGATGGATCAGATCATTCAGGTGATGACCACAACCGACAGCGAGAGAACTGCGGCCTGGATCGCGCGCACGGTGGTTGAAAAACGCGTCGCGGCGTGCGCCCAGGTCTACGGCCCCATCACCAGTACTTACTGGTGGGAGGAAACGATCGAGACCGCCACAGAGTGGCTGTGTCTCATGAAGTCGAGACAGGAGCTGTATCCGCAGTTAGAGGCCGCGATCACAGAGGCACATACCTATGACGTGCCGGAAATTTTGGTGGTGCCGGTGACGGCGGGCAATCCTACCTATATCGATTGGGTTCGACAAGAGACCCAATCAGAGTGACAGATCGCGGGGTGTTATATACACATGTTCGGGATATCGACGTGAGTCGTGACTCCTCGCTTGACCGCCACCTGCACGAAAGGAACGACGTTTGAGTGCGGCAGACGGGCTCTGAGCACATAGTGACCCGGCGCCAGCGTGAAGCGATAAGACTGATGGGCCGTGATGCGAGCCGTCTTGACGGCATGCGTCGGAAATATCGGCACTCCCAGATGATTCCCGTGTTTCCACCTCATCTGTCCCTGGAGGACGGTAACAGAGCCGGCGCTGTACCGCCGGCTCGCCGGCAACGGCAGTCCACTACACCGGTCGATGTGGCCGGTGATAACCCCCTTGCCGCTTGATGCATTGACGGTGGTCGCCGTCACCGTCGAGAGATCGATTTGAAGGCCGGCGAGTAGAGCGGCGAGGACGATGAACGCCGGACGGCAACAGCTCAATCGGAGCACCATGACATGTCCTCCTTGGGCATCTGATACCGATTCAACGCCGTGACAGGTTTCGTTGTTACAGGACTCACGTGCCCAATCACCGACATCCCGCGACTCGGTGCTAGCGTGGGCCAGGGAGATGGGTATGTTCTTCACAGACTTCCAATACGCTCTAAATACGTGGCGCCGATCGCCATGGCTTCCACTCACCAGTGCCGTGCTGATTGTGCTTGCCGATCTTCCCAGCGCTGCCGGGCACACAGCCTGGTTCTGGATCCTTCCCAGCCTTCCATTCGCCGTCTTTGGGGTGGGCTACGTCGGCACCGAGCGGCTCTGGTACAGACGGGCCTGGAACGTTCAAGGGATGACGCCCGAAGATGTGTGGCGTGCATCCTGGGGGTACTTTGGTCGCTACGTACGACTGGGGCTCATTGGCCTCGTTGGCATTGCGGTCATCGAGTTGCCTGTGTTGGTGATCTCTCACGCCTCCTGGACGTCGCCCATCTTCTCGATCCTATTGGTCGTGCTCGCTGTGGTGCTCGATGTACTCGCGACATTCGTGACGCCCGCGCTTGCCTATACGACCAGGAGCGCGTTTCGTGCGATCTCCATTGGTTTGAGCACCGTGAGACAGACATGGCCCGAAAGCGCGCTCTACGTGCTGTGTCCGCCTCTTGCGCTCGCCGTCCTGCTTCGCCTCTTCAACCCGGAACACGGACTGCCCCTACTGGCGCAGGACACCTCAACCACCCTCCTCAATCTCGCTTTTAAGGGTGCCGTCGCTGCCTACTACCTCCGTCTGGCCATTCCGGCTGAAGACAAAGCCATCCCGCTGACGAAGTGATCGATAAATCCGCAGGGGGTGGCGCGCGTTACGCCGCTGAAGACTCCACATCGACATGGATCAACAGCACGTGGCCATGACCGAGCCACCCGGAGTCACCAGTGAGGATGCCTGTGGCGACCTCGTAGTCGGCCCCGTGATCGGTCCGCCGCTCTTTGACATGGGTGGAATTCTCGGCAATCGAGCCGATCAACGCGAACGCCTCCGCGCGCAGGCGCCCGCGAGACAGCCGCTCACCGACCCACGCCACGTGTACCAGATAGCGGTCGTCTGATGATGCTTCGGCCGATATGAGCCGCCACGGCGAGCCCTGTCGTTCGATAAAAGAGCGCAGGTGGGGAAGCAGGTGAATCTCCGGATCTTCCGCAATCCAGTCAGGCGCGGCCATATCCGCGATCAATCGCTGGAGATCCCCCGTCGCGCTAGCTCCACCGGCAACACCCTTGCCACGGACGTCACCATCCCACCGTCGTTGCTGCAC
>DASVZE010000517.1:0-3596 GCA_036391775.1 Chloroflexota bacterium
AAAGCCGTCGTTCGGCGCTCCCGTAGGCTGCCAGTCAGTGCGGCGCGAGAAACTTGACCACGGCACGATGAAGTGCTTCCAACCCGTCCAGTTGTCGGTGAACAGGTAGACGTATCTCTCGGCGGTATCCGTTGCGCTACCGGGCTGGTTGTTGTCCAACACTTCCAGGCGCATCGGAGCGCCGCTGTTGTCGCCATACATCCAGAACGTGAAATTGTTGTACGCGGTCCAGTTCTGCGCGCTGGAATACAACTGCTGGACGCCACCCCAGCCGCCGCTGGCAATGGCTCCCTGGACTTTGAGGGCATACGTGCTGCTGTAGCCAGGCGAGACGATCGACGCATTCATCGTGGAGTTCGCATCACGAAAGATGCTCCAGCCAGACAGGGTTCCGGATTCAAAGCTGGCCAGCGTAAGGGGCAGCGGGGTTGGCGTGGGGGCAGGCGTGTTCGTGGGAGCCGGCATTGAAGGGGTGGCCGTTCCAGCCGTCGAGATGCCGGATCCAAGGAGGGCATACTGAAGCGGTTTCAGCGCAGCCTGCTTGGCCTGCACGACCGTGGTCCAATCGTTGTTCAGCAGGCCGCCCGTATCACCGGAATCCGGGTTGAGGGACCAGAAGGTCCAGTTCAGACTGTGCTGCTGGATGTAAGTAGTGAATGCCTGGAACCATTCCTGGTCGCTTGTGGTCTGGAGGGTGCTGCCGAACTCGCCGACCATGATCGGAGCGATATTGCCCTCCTGGAGGTAGCCCCAGAACTTGTCCCAGATGGCTGGCATGTTGTTTGGATACGTGGGATCGGAGAACCAGGACTGATACGCGACGGACGCAGGATATTCGTGGGGAGAGTACACCAGGCGACCCGGGACATTCAACTGCACGGGAAAATCCTTCGCGCCCATCAGGTTGCCGCCCCACCACGTCGATTGACCGTTGTAGGTTCCTACGCCTTCGACAATAATCAGCCAGTTCGGCTCGATCGCCAGGATGGCGTTCCCGCCCCGCTCGGCAGCCAGGCGCCAGTCCTTGCTGGTATCGCCGCAGCCCCAGCAGCCGCCATACGGCTCGTTGCGCAGGTCGGCCCCGACGACCGTGTCATTACCCTTGTAGCGATTGGCCAGCATCTGCCAGTCCGCGATCCACGTGCTCTCCGGGTAGCCGCTCGTGTACCAAAGTCCGCCGGACTCGGGTCCGCCGCCGGGTGTCGAACGGTGATTGTCAAGGATGATCTTGATACCGCGCTGGCCCGCGCCGGCGATGATCTTGTCCATGACCTGGATGGAGCTCAGCTTCACCAGGTCAGGATTCAGGGTGTAATCGATGCTGTTCGGCATCACCCCTGGCTGTAGCACCGCATCTGAAAAAGGCAAGCGGATGACGTTGTAGCCCAGGCTCTTGATCTGATCCAGCATACTGCCCCAGTTGCGCGACCAGAGACCGTGCACCACGTTGTTTGCCGTTTCAAATCCGAACCAGTTCAGTCCGCTCAGGCCTACCACCTGGTTGGACGAATCGTAGATTTTGCTTCCGGATGTGTGGAGATAGTTGGAGGCAGCCATAGCGCGATGAGCAGTGATACCGGGCAGCGAAAGACTGATGAGCAGGCTAAACAGGATCACGCATGACAGTGCGAAACCCGCGGTCTTGTTTCTCATTATATGCATTTCTCCTCTGCGATAGAAATAAATGAACCCGGTCGCGCCGAGCTCACAGCAAAGTATGTGTGGGGTTGGAGAGCTGAAGCGTATGCTCCGTATCAAGGTCTGATACCGGACTCCACCGGCATCGGGCGACCGTTGTGTTAACTCACATCCACCCTGTCCCGGCGCGTGATTCTATTTGGTTTCTCAAGCCCCGCAACCCCTTTATGAGCGCCTTACGGTTCTGTAAGATTTGCGATGGTTTAAGTTCACTCCTCGGGATGGTACGGAACAAAGTCGGCATTTGTCCCCGGTGGTAAAATGACGGCACTCACAGCCCGGGGGCGCCTGGATACCAAGATGAGATTGCGCTACGTCGTTCCTCCACTTGCATTGCTACTCGTATGCGGAACCTACGCATGCACAACTGTCAAGCTTTTTCCCACACCGCAGGCAACACCTGACCCCGCTCGGCCGAACATTATCCTGATCCTGACCGACGATCAGCCCGTGCAATCATTGCCGTACATGCCGAACGTCGAGAAGGAGCTTGCGGGCAAGGGCATCACGTTTGTGAACGGTTACGTGACCACGCCGCTTTGCTGTCCCAGCCGCGCCAGCATTCTCACCGGACTCTACGCACACAATCATGGCGTGCTGACGGACCGGCCTCCTCAGGGTGGCGCAACGGTCTTCAAGGACGCGCAAACCATCGCTGTCTGGCTGAAAGCACGCGGCTATCGGACCGCGCTGATGGGCAAGTATTTGAACAACTACGACGCGGTCACACCGCAAGGCCGTGTGCCGCCGGGTTGGGACGAGTGGGATGCATTCATCCTGCAGGGTAAGAACAACCAAGGGTTTTATTACGGTTACACACTTTCCGACAACGGGAAAGTCGTTCAGTACACCACCCGCCCGGGAGACTACAGCGCAGACGTCCTGACCGCCAAGACCCTGGAATTCATCAAGAGCTCGGGCAATCAGCCCTTCTTCCTGATGCTGGACTTCTACAACCCGCATCAGACCTACATCGCGGCCAATCGTTACCAGGGCATGTTCAAGACCAATGCGGAGTTCACGCCCTATCGGCCCCCGAACTTCCTGCCAACCGACCTCACAGGCAAGCCGCAGTGGCTTCAGCACCTTGCGCAACCTGCTGCCGCCGATCTGGATCATATCTATCAGCGCATCCTGCGCTCCCTGATGGCCGTTGACGATTCGGTGGGCAAGCTCACGTCACTGCTGGACCAAATGGGCGAGAGAGAACGGACCGCGATCTTCTACCTGACCGACAACGGCGAGTCGCTGGGAGATAACGGCATCCTGGGCAAGAACTGCCCGTACGACGCCTGCATCCACGTGCCGTACATCGTGTCGTATCCGACGTTGGTGAAGCAGCCCAGCACCGACACGCATTTTGTGCTCAATATCGACCTGGCGCCTACCTTCGCGCAGTTGGCAGGCGCGTCCACTCCCGGCAAAGTGAACGGCGTCAGCATCCTGCCGCTGCTCACGAATCCAAGCGCGCCCTGGCGCGACGCGTTCCTGATCGAGCATTTCCAGGAGCTTGCGTCCTCCGACGAAGGCCTCACAACGGCCATCCCAACCTATCATGCGATCCGCACGGAAGAGTGGAAGTACGTCGAATACGATACGGGCGAGCGCGAGCTCTATAACCTGAAGTCGGACCCTTACGAGATCCACAACCTGGCCTCCGACCCGCAGTACAGCTCGGTCATTGCCACGCTGCACTCTCAGCTCCAGGAACTGGAGAAACAGTAATGACGGGCAAGCAGCGAGCCGTGCTTCTGACGCTGATCGCGTTGGGGGGCGCGTACTTCGCGCTATTCAGTCTCCCCAACGCCACGGGTGCGCGCGACCTGAACATGACGTACATCTTCGAGTCGGACGAGCCCGCCCAATACGTCCACATGGTCCGCATGCTGACGCCGGCC
>DASVZE010000518.1:0-3465 GCA_036391775.1 Chloroflexota bacterium
CACCTTCGCTCCTGATGACGAGGACATCGGAATCTTCATAGACGGCATACGGTGCCCAATCGTCATATTCGAAGTCCGGTGACTCAAACGCCCAGACCATCCGTCAGGTCCTCTCTAGCGGCCACTCCAGGCATGAGGATAACGTACCAGCTAAAGTCCATCCTGATTCCAAGCAGTCTGCCAGACTGGTCGCTTTCACACGCTACCAGTTCTTTTTCGATTGAACGCACCGCGGGAACTCGCCGCGCCAAGCTCGACCCTCGCGTGCGCGAAACCGACATGGTCACCACGCGGGACACAAGGCGGCGGGACACTGCGGCTGCGGCCGCGGTCCCACCCTACCGATGACCGGTGAGATGCGGGACAGCATTGACCGTAATGCCTGTGGACGGCCGGCGACGCGCGCCGTGCGCCGACAACGGACACACAGGTGTCCATCTACGGACGCTGCACAGCTACGGAAGATTGATCCTCCCGGTCCGGAGCCTCCAGACGAGATACCGTTCGATTGCCTTCTTCAGGAAATGCGCAGAGCGCCCCGAAAGGCTCCTGGCGCGGTTATGCATCTGCAGCTGATTCTTGCCGCGCGATGTCAGCAGAAGACCGGCATCACCCCCGTCCAGCACGCGAATGTCTACCATCTCGGGCAACGTCCGCCTGGAGGGAGACCCGTGCCCAAGCGAGGCCGCCACATTTTTGCCCGCGATCTTGCCCATATGCAGGCTCAGGTAGCCGGTATGCGGTGGCTTACCATAGTAGCCGAGCGGCTCGATCGTCTCGTTAAAGCGAGCAGCCACACCAACCGCATACACGTCCGGGAAGCGAATATGCCGGTACTGTTTGTCGACCGGGATCAAGCCATCCTCGCCCGATAGCTTGGCGCTTTTCCAGATATCCGCCACGCCGGTAAAGGGCGGCATAATAATCGCTGCGGCCGCATCCAGAGTTCCCTGTCCCTCGACCGTAACCCCGACAGAGCCACCTGTCTTGCTAATCCGCTCAATCCACGCGTTGGCATACGTGGTGATGGCACGTTCCTGGAACAATCTCTCCAGCTTCTCGTGAGCCTCAATATGATCCAGACCGAGATGGCCGATATAAGGCTCAAAAGTGACAAACGTCATCGGCACTTTTTCTCGGATGCCTCTCTTCCGCATGGCAAGGTCGAGCGCCAGAGCCAGCTCGTAGGGGGCACTGAGGTAGCTCGCGCCCTGGGCGACTCCGATAATGAGCGGTCCTGGATTGGCGATGAGGTGGCGCAGGACGGTACGAGCCTCCAGGGCCGAATCCTCTCCCACTACCCAATTGGCGGCTCGGAACTCACCGGCCAGACCCGGAATCGTCACGCTATCCGGCTGACCGCCGGTCGCAATCACCAGGCGGTCAAAATCGATCGGGCCCTCATCAGTCTCGACAATCCGGCGATCTGCCTCGACCCGGCGAACGTGCGAGTGGATGAACTCAATCCCCTTGGACTGTAAGGCTGGTTCAAGGGCAAAGGTGCTTCGGACCAGAGGCCGGCCAAGCGCAGCCCACACCAGAGAGGGCGCAAAGACAAATTGAGCCGACGAGGATACCACGGTGACACGATCAGTGGGAGGGAGGGCCTGCCGCACTGAATAGGCGGCGCCCAGACCGGCAAAGCTTCCGCCCGCGATAACAACATGCCGGCCTTGAGTTGTCCCTTCAGCACTATTCATTTCCTGACCCCTTCCCGGTATTCTAGCTGGCGGAGTCCGGCCCAGAGCACCAGAGGGATGTTGCCCAAGACAGAAGCAGCAAGGATGTTTTGCAATGTTTCTGAGGAAAGTCGTGGGGGCCGTCCCCGCGTGGCGGCCCGCCTTTCCCAATTGCACCACTTCTCATTGGACGACGCACTGAGGCGCACAACAGTGAACTGCACGCGCACTGCCGATGCAGGTTCGGTCAGAGCTCAACCGCAAGCCGGTTCTCCCGGATATCGCTGGCGTCAGTGCCCTGAGCCCATAGAGGTCCCGCCCCACTCTTCCGGTGCGACGTCTGCGAGCGTTTGAGAGAAGGTCCACTGGTGGCCCGCTGGATCCTCTGCCGTATACTGCCGCTCGCCGAATTCAAAATCAGTTGGATCCGCGACAATACGCGCCCCATGTGCTCTGGCGCGCTCGCAGTGGGTGTCGGCGTCGTCCACCCGCACCATCACCGAGTGCGTCACCTCCCCGTGCCGCGGAGGTCGGCGCTCCCCGCGCACGTCGCCGATGATCACGGCTCCGTCTCCAACGTTGAGCTGAGAGCGATGATTCTCGCCGATTCGCACGCGCTCCACGAACCCGAAGGCGTTACTCAACCAATCGACTGCTTCGCGCACATCCGGATAGATGAGCACGGGAATGACGGTGGATTGGGGGATCGACCGGTTGCGCTTCATACCAAACGTCAAATTACACCTCGTGCGATTGTCTCACGTGATGCCCTGACTAAGTCATTAGGATACGCTACGGTGTGCCACATGACCGCACGCGGGTTCAGGCGCATCGAGCAGAGAAACCGATTCGTCCCGAGCCGGTGTTTAGGCCATCTGATCGATTTTGGAGAAGACAGCCAGAGCGGTATAGTACATCCCTTGCCTCTCCAGGGTACTGGCCATCTCCAGCAGCTCTTCCGCTGCAGCATCCCCTGCGGGCGTATCGCGGTAGCGCGCCATCATGTCGGCATAGGTGCAAAGTGCCTGGTATATAGAACCCTCGTCCCGCCACCGTCGTGCCAGCCGCAGACGCTCAACCCGTGCCGTGCCCAATGGATCAAAGCTATATGGGTAGCGCGAAGACCGGGACGATGATGCCTGATGCCCGTTCAAGCCGTGCAGTCGGCCACTCACGTGTGACTGGCCTCTAACCACTGCCAAAATGCACACTCCTGGAAGCTCATCGATGTGCCGGAACCCTCACCGAATATACTACGCCAGCACTGCAACGTCAAATGCGGAACCGATCATGCGCCTGAAATGCGCAGTCTGTGACCTACTTCCTCCCCGAGTCTATGTCAAGGAGGAGCGGAGAGAGCCCATTTTTCTGCACTCGCAGGAGTCATCACCCGTGGTGGCGTTTATCGCGAGAAAGGCCGACAGCGCCCAGCCTTCGTTCATATCCGCAGGACACGCAGTAAAGTTCGACCGTACGCAATTGACGCTCGCCACTGTCATGGTAAGTCCAGCGGAACTGGGCGACAAGATCTCCTCGCCCTTGGCACTTTGGACACTGCCCCCTCTGCATCGTACGACTCATACTCTTTTTACCCTTTCTGCAAGCTGGGCTATTGCACAAGCCATACCAAACACATATGGGTGCAAAACGTGGAAAGGCGGGCCTTCCCAAGCCCGCCTCCTAACCGGTCTCCCCCCAACCAAGACCGGTAGTGACCTAATGAAACCACCGGATACGACCGATGTCTATGGGACTTTGGGGTATTGGGGGGTGCACGAAGGTACAC
>DASVZE010000519.1:0-4453 GCA_036391775.1 Chloroflexota bacterium
TGTACAAACCGAGTCTCAAGACGGAGATCTGGACCTACGCGGATCTACGGGAGCAGGCGTACCGTGTGACCCGCTGGCTGCAGGACCAGGGAGTCGGGAAGGGTGAGCGGATCGTGCTCTGGGCGCCCAACAGCCCCTGGTGGGTTGCCGCCTATTTCGGTATCCTGCGCAACGGCTCGGTCCTGGTGCCGCTGGACGCCCGCAGCAGTCCGGACTTTGTGGAGCGCGTCGTCACCCGCTCGGAGCCCCATCTGGCCATTGCCACACTGGCGACGGCCCGCGATTGGTCGTTTGACATTCCGGTCTTCGCCATCGAGGATCTCGACCGGATCCTGCCCGCGGGCGAGCCTGAGACGCTGCCGGAGGTTCGACCCGACGACCTGGCGGAGGTCGTCTTCACCTCGGGGACGACCGGGACGCCCAAGGGCGTGATGCTGACGCATCGCAACATCCGCTCGAATGTCGAGGCGGCCAATCAGGTCCTCCCCTCGGGACCGATGTTCAGGCCACTGTCCATCCTTCCTTTGAGTCATCTCTTTGAACAGACGGTCGGCCTGCTGCTGCCGCTGCGTGGAGGCACGAGCATCGCCTATGCCACCGCCCTCCAGCCGGCAGCGATTCAGCGGGACATGGCAGAGTACCGGGTGACGACCATGGTGCTCGTGCCACGCATTCTCAGTCTCTTCATGGATGCCATCGAGCGACAGGTCAAGCGCCAGGGCAAGGAGAAGGTCTGGAACCTGATGTGCCGGGTGTCCGAGCACTTGCCGCGCCGCGCGCGACGACTTCTCTTCCGCAGCGTTATCCAGAGCTTTGGCGGCCGGCTCGACTTCCTGGTGGCCGGTGGGGCGCCACTGGAACCCGAGCTCGAGCACAAGTGGGAGCTGATGGGCATCGCTATCTTGCAGGGCTACGGGAGCACCGAGACGTCTCCTATCATTGCTGCGACATCGCTGAAGGACCGAAAACCGCGATCCGTGGGAAAGGCTATTCCGGGCGCCGAGCTAACTCTGGCCGACGACGGCGAGATTTTGTTCAGAGGTCCGAACGTCATGCAGGGTTACTGGAAGAACCCGGACGCCACGGCCGAGGCTCTGGCCGGTGGGTACTATCACACCGGTGATCTGGGCAGCCTGGACGATGAAGGTCGCCTCTACCTGAAGGGTCGCAAGAAGAACATGATCGTGCTGGCAAACGGCTTGAATGTCTTCCCGGAGGATGTGGAGGAAGCCCTCAGGCGCGTGCCGGGTGTGATTGAGGCAGTGGTGATGGCGGTGCCGTCACCGTACGGGCCACAGATCCACGCGGTCCTGCTCTGTCGGTCGACGGATGCCGATGCGGGTGCCATCGTCAGCCAGGCCAATGCCACCTTGGCGCCACATCAGCAGGTTCGTTCCTACGAGATCTGGCCCGAACCCGACTTTCCCCGAACCCATACCGCCAAGATCAAGCAGGCGGAGGTCGCGACGTACGTCCTGGCGGAGCAGCGGGGCGAGAAGGCGACCGTGCCGCCGCACATCTTGCAGTCCTCGAAAAAACCGACGCTGATCCAGGTCCTGGCCGGTGTGGTGGGCACGTCTGCTGATGAGCTGACGCCGCAGACGAAGTTGCGGGATCTGGGGCTGGACGCTGTGCAGCGGGTGCGGCTTGAGCGAGCGGTGGAAGACGGTCTGGGCAAGTTCATCGACGACGCGCGGATCGGTCCGGACACCACGGTAGGCGATCTGGACTCACTGCTGTCGTCCGAGAACCCGGGCGGCGAGCACCTGTACCCGCTATGGCCGTTTTCGCATAGGATCCGATTCCTTCGGTCGCTGCTGCAGCTGCCCATCTTCGGCGCCATCGGGATCATCAACCGGCCCCGCATCGAGGGACAAGAGCATCTGGAGAATCTGAGCCTCCCGGCCATCTTTGTGATGGACTACGAGAGCTATCTCGATGCGCCGTTCGTGCTGGATGCCCTGCCCGGCCGGATCAGACAGAGAACCGGCATTTCCACATCCTGGAAGACTGACAGCAGGAGTCGCTGGATCGCAGCGTTGGTCGCATTCGTCTTCAATTCGTTCCGGTATTCCCCCACAGGATCGCTCCACGCGAGCCTGGTCCATGCGTCGGGTCTGCTGGACCACGGCTGGTCCATTCTGTTCCTGCTTCGTGACCATACCGCACAAACACCTGGCGACTCCCCGCCAAGCGGTAGCATCAGTCGAGGTATTGGACTCCTGGCGGCTGAGTTCGAGGTACCGGTCGTGCCGATTCGTATCACCGGTCTCGAGCGTTCCATGCCTCTGCTACGGATTCCTTACCGCGACTCTGTGACCGTGCGGTTCGAGGAACCAATCACCAGCGAGCCGGGGATGAGCTATCGGGATGTCGTGGCTGCCCTGGATGCGGTGTTTCGGCCCGAGTCAGCAGGGGCTGGCCGGGAGCAACCAACCATTCAGGACACGGCGTCAACAAACGTCGGCGGGAACGGGGCTGCGGCTACTCCGCTCTCTCCAATCGGCATGGAGACGGTGTCGGACAGCAGCCAGGCCCCAGTGATTCCAGAGCGGCCCGCGAGATGACTGACACTGTTAGCCCGTCACCACCTGTAGGCGTGACGGCAGCCGCCCGGCCCGAGCCGGTTGTTGCACCCGACACCAAACAGCGCCTGATCTATCTCGACAATCTCAAGATCATCCTGACGGCGGGCGTGATCGCCTGCCACGCAACCTTGATCTACGGACCTGGTAGTGGGTGGCTCGGTTACCACGAGGGCAACCCGGGAATTACAGAGACGTTGATTCTTGGCGTTCCAGGCATGCTTGGAGGCCTGTTCTGGCTTGGCGTGTTCTTCCTCATCGCCGGGTTGTTCGTGCCGAAATCGCTGCAGAAGAAGGGGGCCTGGAAGTTCTCGAGAGAGCGGATCATCCATCTCGGAATACCTCTGGCCGTCTATGCATTGATCGTCATGCCGCTCTTGAAGTATGCGGTAGTACGTGCCCTGGGCCAGACCACTCAGTCGCCCTGGGGCTGGTCATTCGACCACATCGTGCCGCTCTACGCGGGTCCACTCTGGTTCGTCGGTGCCTTGATGATCTTTTCCGTGGCCTATGCGATCTACGACCGGATCTGGCCCGGCAGGCCAAAGGGTGATGCGGCCATCACAGTACACGGAATGGTTTTTCTGGCACTTGCCATCACGGTGCTCTCGTTTCTGTTTCGCCTGAAGTGGCCAATCTATTCCGACCAGTTCCTGGGCTTGCATCTGTGGCAGTGGCCGCAATACATTCTGCTCTTCTGGGCCGGAGCCTGGGCCGCAGAACGAGGATGGCCCACACTGTCCGATCCCGTATGGCGGCGATCCGGGTACGCGATCCTGATCCTGGCGGTTCTGGGCAGCGTTATGATCCTGGGCGCCTACAAGGGCATTCTGCCGAGCGATCCGGCGCTTTATTCCGGCGGCTGGCATTGGGAGGCGCTCGTCGCTTCGGCCGTCGAAGGCGCGCTGGCGGTGGCCGCGCCCTTTTGGCTCCTGGGATACTTTCGCCGCCATCTTAACTCGATGTTTCCCATGGGGAAGCAACTCGTCAGGAGCTACTACGGTGCGTATGTCGTGCAGGCTCCGGTGGTCATCGCTCTAGTTCTGGCTCTCAGAGGGCTCTCAATACCGACCGAGCTGAAGTTCCTGGTGGCGGCGCCCCTGGGTATCGTGGCGTCGTTTACGTTGGCCTATTATTTTGTGCAGCTGCCTGGTGTGAAGCGGGTCCTGTAGCGGACCGTGGACAGTCTACCAGCTAGATCAGGGCACAGATGTCCCGCGCTCGGTTACGGGAGATCGAATGGGACGTGAGGAAATTCGGGACGCCACGTTCCCAGCGCGTCCGTTTCGTTCCGCATTAGCCCGCGGTAGTCGAAATAGACATTGATGCATGCGTGCTATATGCTCAAAACGTTTGGCGCGGCAGAGGGAGATCGGGGTCGGTGTCGTGTAGAAGGACAAACAGTATCGTCCACGTGGGCGTCGTCTACCTATGCGCCTGATCCTGTCCTGCTACTGTCGAATCGTGGTCCCGTGGAATGGGCGTCAGTTACGTAAGGGGGAAAGAGGGAGCTAAACGGCGTTTCGCAGCTTTCATAACCATGTATTGGAAGGGAGAAGAACCTATGCCTCTGATGACGAAAGCCCGACCGCGCGTATCCCGACGCATCTTCACTGTCGCGGCGCTCCTCATGGCGCTTGTTGCCGTAGGAGCAACATCACACGCAGCGTTACCCGGTATCCATTCGGTGGCATATGCCGCGAGCGGGTGCCAGCTTAACTCTGCCAAAGGCAATATCCAGCACGTTATCTCCGTTCAGTTCGACAACGTTCACTTCACGCGGGACAACGCCAACATTCCGTCCGATCTCGAGCAGATGCCGCATTTGCTCAACTTTATGGAGAGCAACGGCGTCGTGCTCACCAATC
>DASVZE010000520.1:0-3470 GCA_036391775.1 Chloroflexota bacterium
GTTACCCTTCGGCACAGCAGACATCCGCTACCAACAACCTGATCTACCATGGCGGCCTGGTGGAGACCACGCCCGCTGTCTACCTCGTCTATTGGGGTCCCACCTGGCAGAGCGGATTTTCCTTCAGCCACGGCGGCTACACCTACACCAACAAGACGGTAGAAACCTACGTCAACAGCTTCTTCGGCAACGTTGGCGGCAGCTCATGGGCCGGCGTGCAGACCCAGTACTGCCAGAACGCCGATCCACTGATCACCAGCTGCACCGGCCAGCCGTATGCCCAGTACGTCACCAATCCCACCAGCCAGCTCAAGGGTGTGTGGGTTGATCCCAGTTCGGTTCCGTCGGATATCGTTACCACGGGATTGGTCGAGAACCAGACCAATGACCCGCTGGAGGCAGAGGCCATCAAGGCGGCGCAGCATTTCGGCTACGACGTCAACGCCACCTACTTCATCTTGACCCAGCCCGGCACCCAGGCCACGGCCTATGGCTCCGTCTATTGCGCCTACCACTCCGAGACGGCCCATACCACCGGCCACGGCGTGCGCTATGCCTTCGTTCCCTACGTACCCGATCAGGGCGCCGGTTGCGGTATGGATGCGGTCAATCCCGACGATGCGTTCGGCCACGGCTACCTGGACGGCTACAGTATCGTGGCGGGGCACGAGTACGCCGAAGCGGTGACGGACCCCGACAACCAGATGGGCACGCAGGACGGCTGGAACGACGCCACCACCAGCGAGAATGGCGACAAGTGTGCCTGGACCAGCCTGCAGAACATCGCGTTGGGAAAGAAGGGCTACTTCGCCGTACAGCCGCTCTGGAGCAACGAGGCCAACGGCGGCCAGGGAGCATGCGCCGTCAGCCGTTAAAGCGTGACGTAAGGCCGCATCGTTTCATGTGGGTCGGGGGACGCACGTCCCCTGGCCCCCTCCTCCTTCTTCTGGATGAGGGCACCTACACCATCGAGAAAAGGAAACATTCCTCGTCTCTCGGGCTCCCGTCGAGAGGGTCCGCGGCCGCAGTCGCGGTGTCCCACCGTTTCCGTTCCGCATCCAGAGGCGAAAATAGAGCTTATGGCGACCACGGGGGAGGGCGGCAAACGGCCCGCGCGCTGCCGCCCTACGAACCCATTCGCGCGTAGCCTGATGTGCGTAGTCTGCCACGCGGGAGCGGACCGTACAGGTCCAGTCGGGATAGTGATGGGAGAGAGCGCGGCAGGGTGATACTGGCAGGCCTAACCTATCTTCTGGATGATCTGGTCCACCTCGTCGAGGGTGAAAGCGCGGAGTGTCTCCGTGTGACTATTCCCGGCGGAAGCCACAAAGAGGGTCTGCGCCGCCATAGTCTGATCGTCCGGCGCTTCCACCACGATAACCATGTCGTAGCGGCCCTGGGTCATGTACCAACCCACGACTTTCATCCCAAGTTTCTCTCCGTTAGCGCGGTTCCTCTGGACAGTCTGGCGTATGTCGCGGATGTTCTTGACTCCCTGATCGGTGAGCTTGCTCAGAATGACGTACGTCGCCATGATCCGCCTCCTATCACGGTGCTGGTGATCCGCCGCGCTCCCTGTATTCCACATTATGCACCTGTCCAGTGGGCCGTTGCTGGAGAGATTGTCGGCACGGTCGAGGCGCGCCTGACGCCGACGGACGGGCATGCCCAACGTGCATCAAAGCGCGGCCGACTCCGCCGTATACTTGATTGCATGGCGTATTCCGACTTCTCCTGGATCTCCGATCGACTCGCCGTGGGTGGATGGGTCGCGGAGTCGTACGACGATCTTCCCTTCGATGCGATCCTCTCGCTGGAGACCAAATCGCCCCTGATACTGCGTGAGCTGGTTCACTCCGGCAGGCACGAGTACCGGTGGCACTCCATCATCGACGGTGAGACTGACGAGCACAACGACGAGATCGTGCGCCGCTTCACCAAAGCCGCGGAGCAGATCCACCAGTGGATTGAGAGCGACAAGCTGGTCCTGGTTCACTGTTTTGCCGGTGTGTCGCGCTCGGCTACAGCCGTCATCTGGTACCTTGTTCGCCATCGGGACATGACCTGGGATGCAGCCGCGGCCCTGCTCCGCAAGAAGCGCCCGCTGATCAATCCCAATGTCCGGTTCGAGGTTCCGCTGCGTCTTGCTCTGGGCGAGAAGCTAAGCGAAGAGTGGATCGCCCGCCGCATCGGCGAGTATGCTGCCAAGATGCAGTCCGATTTTCATGAGGAGGTCCGGCCGGAGGATGTCTGGACCGGACTAGAGCGGCAGGGCACCTTCCGCCGCATGAGAGCTGCAAGCGGGTAGAGAACCCGTCCGGGTTTTGCATCCCAATCCAGGAGAGGACTCTCCTGGATTGGGATGCATCTCTTCCCTTGATTTGACACTATGGGGAATGAGGTAACGGTCAGCGCGCGCCAGGAGAAGGCCGATGGAAGGGCAACGTTGCAGTCGGAGTTTAGCCACAGTGCTCACCCTGTTCCTGGCGATCGCCGGCTCGCTGGGGGGCGTTCCTCCGGCGGCATCCGCCACTCCGGCTCAGACCGGCACACCCCGGCTACAGACTGGGTTTGGCTCGCTCCCGCTGACCTTTGAGCCCAATCGTGGGCAGGCTGGTAGTGAGGTACGCTTTCTGGCTCGCACTGCCGGATCGCTGGTCTTTCTCACCGCGACCAGCATCATGCTGGAGACCGCTGCCGGCACAGGAAAGCTCGGAAGGGCATCGTTGCGCTTTGTCGGAGCCAACAGCCATGCCGCGGTCGCTGGTATTCATCGCCTTCCCGGCCGGGTAAACTACTTTCTGGGCAATAATCCGTCCCGGTGGATGACGGACATCCCAACCTATGCCGGAATCAAAGAACTTGGAGTCTACCGGGGCATAGATGCTGTGTTCCACGGCGCCGGAGCCACTGGTCTGGAATATCGATGGATCCTGCATCCAGGGGCCAGGGTGTCCTCCATCAGGCTTCGACTGAGGAGTGATCTGCAGGCTCACCTGAGTGCGTCGGGTGATCTGCGTATCGGCTCGGGTCGGGTCACCGTGGTACAGCAGCGTCCCTTCGCGTTTCAGGATGCCGGTCATGCGCGCATCACGATTCCGGCGTCGTACACGCGTCTGCCCGGGCATGTGATCGGCTTGCGTCTTGGCCGTTACGACCATGCTTTCCCGCTGGTGATCGATCCCACCCTTATTTACTCGACGTATCTCGGTGGCTTCGACTCCGATGGCGCGTCCGATATCGCGGTCGATGCAAACGGCTCCGCGTATATCACAGGGGATACGCTCTCGACCGGCTTTCCGGTGTCACATGCTTTGCACGGCTCCAATACCAGCCAACCCATATGCCGCCTGGACGGCTCACAGGCGTGTGCCGATGCCTTTGTGGCCAAGCTCAGTCCTGCCGGCACAGCGCTGATCTACAGCACCTATCTGGGCGGCACGCTGGACGATTACGGTCACGCCATCGCG
>DASVZE010000521.1:0-4163 GCA_036391775.1 Chloroflexota bacterium
CGTTCGTGGATCGACGAAACCGATAAAGAAGTGATGGACTTCATCGGAGATGCGGTGCACCACCATAAAGAGATCGTGATCGCGATCCAACATTGTGTTGACCAACTCTGATAGACGGTCCATCTGCGCTTCCAGTGTGGCCGCCTGCTGATCCGTCGAAAGCTCCCGGAAATCTGATTGCTCCGGCTGAGCGCTTGAGCCCAGCTCGTCACGCAGCTCACGAGGATAGAAGGAATCCGGAGTATCGCCCGGCGTGGGGAAACCGGAGATCATTGAACCGTTGATGGGCCAGGCGGGAAACGTCATCGGCACGCGGATAGACGTCACCTTGCCGCCCATCTGACCGACGACATCGAAAATGGTCTGGCCTGAGAAGTAACGAGAATTGGCGGTCCGACCCACGTACGAGTAGCTCAGTGCATCGTAGTCCTGGAACATGTAGACGCCGTGCTTCCCCGAGTTCTTGCCCGTCATGAACGTGACCCAGGCAGCAGCGCTCTGGAAGGGTATGGTGGACATCAGCTCACCGTACGACCCCTGCTCCATCAGTCGCTGGAAGTTCGGCATCTCTCCGCGTTCGACCAGCGGCCGAATAAAGCGCCAGGTGGCACCGTCAAAACCTATGACATACGATTTTCGCATTGGTAACTCCTCCTCACACTCTAGCCGCCATAGCAGCCAAAACACGTTGTGCCAGCTCGGGCCGGCACACGAGCTGATCCGGTAGCCAGGGATCGATCTGGTTGTAGCAGAGCGGGGAGCCGTCCAGGCGCGAAACATGAAGACCTGATGCCAGAGCCACCGCAACCGGTGCTGCCGAGTCCCACTCGTATTGACCGCCGGCGTGTAGATAGATGTCGGCTTCGCCCAGAATCACAGCTGCCGTCTTGGCACCAGCCGATCCCATCTCCACCACGTCTGCGCCCAGCATCTGGGCAACGGAATAAGCAATGGCAGGCGCTCGTGTCCGGCTCACGACCACGCGCAAGCGTCCCGGCGTCGCAACTAGTATCTCGGGAGGACACACTGTACTCAGTGTAATTCCACGATCCGGAAGAGCCACAGCGCCGGCCATCGGCTCCCCGTCCACAACCAGCGCCACGTGGACGGCCCAATCGGTACGCCCTTCCGCAAATTCCCGCGTCCCATCCAGAGGATCCACGATCCAGACGCGCCTGCGGCTTCGACGGATCGGATCATCTTTCCCTTCTTCCGAAAGGATCGCATCCTCAGGATAAGCGTCCCGCAGCAAGCGAAGGATAAGCGAGTGTGACGTGCGATCACCATGGTCTCGCAATCCCTTAACGTCGTCCGGCCTCGTCCACTCCTCGCGGAGGCTCAGGAGCGTATCCCCAGCCATCATCGCGATGCGACGAGCAGTCTCGTGCTCGGTACCGGAAATCAATGGAAGGACCTCTTGTATTGCCGGAACAGCCATGGTCTCTCTCACCGTAACAAGCTCTTCATACAGAGCCATAACTTATCCCTCGCTTCCTGTAACCGCGCCGGCAGTTGCAACCACACGTCGCTGCCTGTAGAGCGAACGGTCCGGCACCCGGAGCATGGCATCCGTATCCAGGCGGCCATCCAGGAACCGGTCGAGCTGCCCGACAGTCTGCTCGGGATTACTCAGCGCGTCGTGGTAGTCGATGGACAGGACGGAGAAGTTTGGCTTGTTGCGTAGCCAGTTCATAACCTCCTGCAGCTGTCGCTGGTAGATTTCTACCAGCCGGTCATCATCGGGCCGGTCTCCAGCTTTATGGTGCCGAGCCAGCATGACCTCCTGTGAGCTGATGACCTCGTGCAGCTCGCGAGTCATGAAGATGACTCGGTATAAACGGTCGGCGGGCAGATCATACAGCAGGCGATACACCATCTTGACAACTTTGCCCTCGGCCTCGTCGAGCCATGAAGTATCGGTAGCAACCTGCTTCACGCGCTCGAACTCGTAATACCCACGAGGGTTGTCCTCGTCCGCCTGCCGAATGTCGTCTGCGAGCGCGGGTATCCCGCCCTCCGCCAGCATTTGCATCATCATGGACGTGCCCGAGCGGGGAAGGCCGGACACAACTGTGACATATGACTCTGATTCCATCTCATTACCTCCCATTACATGCTCTTCGGCGTGTGATTCTTTACTCGGTTCAGGTTGATCCGGTCTATACGCGTCACATTGACCTTCTCGACACCGGATCGGTGGGGTGTATGGTAGCGGCGGTGTGGGTGACGAAAACTCGCCAGAGGAAGCGCGGATTCCCAAGGAGATAACGCCTCCAGAGCCGGCGCGGCTCGACGATGAGCCGGCAGAGCCATTCCAGGCCATGCTGCGTCATCCATCGCGGGCCGCGCGGGATGCGGCCGCTCACAAAGTCAAACAGTCCGCCAACCGCCCAGACGACAGGCACATCCAGTAGGGAACGATGCTGAGCAATCCACTTCTCCTGCTTTGGCGTACCCATACCCACCAGCAGGATGTCGGGCCGTCGCGCATTGATCTCAGCAATTGTGGCCGGGCCTATATGGTACCCATCCGTCTCCCCCACGATGCATACGGCGGGATAGCGCCGGCGCAGCGCAGCAGCAGTACCATGCACCGCCTCGGGCTCACCTCCCAGGAGGTAGAGCGAGAGGCTTTCCTCCAGGGCTGTCCGGCAGAGGTCCTCGATCCAGTCGGCACCCGTCATGCGCTCGGGAATCGCTTGACCGGTCATATGAGCAGCCAGAACGACCCCCATGCCGTCGCAATACACAATATCGGCGTCCGACAGAATTCCCTGGTAGGCACGGTCCCTGTACTGAACGTTCATGCAGTGGGCATTGACGTAAAGGATCGTGCTTTTTCGGCCACGCCGGACGGAGCGAACCACCTGCTCCAGAAGATCTCGCCGCCGGAGACAGTCGATGCGTATGCCGAGTAGAGAAACAGCATCTGCCTTTGGTACAACCATCACTCATCCCAGTTCAGATTGGTTTCCTGGCGGCGCACCGCGGCAATGGCCTTTCCCAATCCCGCGCCCGTGGCGCCCAGGACCCCCAGTCCGGCTGCCGTCACCGCCAGTCGCCGCTTCCAGTGGATCGCGGGCTGCTCGTCGGCAGGCACGGAGTTGGGCAATAACCCGCGTTGGGCGAGAGAGACGTCGTGCTGAGCGCGGGCAATAAGCGCGTTGACATATACATTGGTCTCCGCATCGGAGTGATTCTGAGCAGCAACATCTGACGGATGAGGCTGCTGGAAGGCATCGGCCAGCACCAGGCCGTCACGCGCTTCCGGCGGCATCCCCATGAACCGCTCGATGGTAGGAGCAATATCCACCAGACGAGCCGGCGCGTTCGAGGCGCCTGTTTTGACGCCCGGACCCGACAGGATCAGCGTGATGTGCTGCGAGCCCCAGTCCGCTCCCCCGTGGCGGCCGGGCATCTGCGGCATGCCGCTGTTGCGCGCGTTCTCCCGCAACAAGATGGCGATATCGGGACCATTGGGTCCGGCATCGGTCGAGAGCAGATATTGGTAGGTCTTGACCAGGTCAGCCGAGCCTTGCTCGACGCCCGCCATCTCGTAGGTATGTCCGCCACTCGAACGGTTCATATAGAAGACGGCCGAGACGTTATCGTAGCGCTTGTCAAAGATCGCCTTTGCCATGCGTGCATTGTTGGCCGGGTTCTTCAGCCAGATAGAGGTCATGGTGGGTCCGGCCGAGCCGCCACCGTTGGTCAGAATGATGGATTCCTTGCCGAGTGTCGATTTGATCTGATCGACCACACCTACTCGGTCGAGCACGCGGTTCTTGGATTGGATCATTCCGTGGTCGGCGGTGATGACGAAGAGCGTCTTGTCGTAGATGCCGGCGGCTTTGTAAGCGTCGATCAGGCGGCCGAGGGATCGATCGAAAGCCCTGTAGACAGTAGCTTCTTCGGTGAACCACTTTTGCGACCAGTGACCAACAGTGTCAACCTCAGGCAGGTTGATCATGATGGCGCGAGGGCGATGGCGCTGCAGGGCCTTGATGGCAAAGTCGACGACGAGACCATCCTGTTGACCAAGGTGAAGAGGATCCTGAATCACAGGGACCGTGCTACCGTTGCTCGACGGCAGCTTTGCTCGCAGCGAACGATCGTCCAGGAGATTGGAAGGCACTGGATGAGTGCCAAGAGTGAACGGCGAC
>DASVZE010000522.1:0-3306 GCA_036391775.1 Chloroflexota bacterium
TTGACAGCGTATCAAATGTTGTGGAGCCGGTCGATTACCATCAGTCGTGCGACCCTGTCTGCTCGTTCTGATCCTGGTTTCGCTTTGCTGGCCGGCATCGGCTGCAAAGGCTACCATCGAGCTTTCGGAACCAACGGTGCAGCTGATGTTCAGCGGTGACCGCGATTGTGGAGACAATACGCGCGATTGTGCATTTCCCGGAGTCGTCGCCCGTTATCGCTACCTGCACGTGGTGCTGCACGATGTTCCGCGCAGCTACGACTGGGCAGTCACAGAAGGAACCGCCTGTGATGGCTCGGCGACCACTTTGGTATCAAACGGTGTCCTGAACGCAGACGGTTATCTCGAGTCTATCGTCGATCTCCAGACAGTGGCTCCCGACTTGCAGCGTGCGGCCTCATGCTTCATATTTCGGGGCCGCGAGGGCTACCCCGAGACGTTTTATGCGGCCTATCTTGATGACAACCCGAGTCAGGATGCCGATACGATCTTGCCCGGTTACAAGTCGCTGGCAGGGCGTCCGGACTTACCCGATCTCGACGTGACCTTGATCCACCGAGACCCGACCTATTCATATGACGCTCGTAAGAATCGCCCCACAGTGGGCGACCAGGTGTCATGGATCGCAACCGTTCGCAATGCCGGCTCGCAGCCGTCCGCGGACTTTTCTTACGAATGGATGTTGAACGGCCGTGCGGTCGGCACAGGACAGATTACAAACCCGCTGGCGCCCGGCAGTTCAATCCAGTTCACCCTTCCGCTTCGTTGGTCCGGCGCGCGTGACAGTTTGACCTTTCGTGTTGACCCTGCAGGATTGGACGGATCGCTCGCGAACAATGAGCTTTCGGTCGGTACCGATGCTATTTCACTGGGTATCTGGGTGGAGCAGAGTGCGTACGAGTACTTCGCAGTCAATCAATGGATCTATTGCCGGCAGCTGGCCTGTAGAGGTTCAAATTCATTCGAAGATTGGCTGCAAAGGCAGGTATCCCACTGGAATGCGCTCTTCGCAGCGTCAGTCTACCCGGGCCTCGCACCGACCGGTGTGGCTGACCGTGTAAGAATCGACGAGATCAAGGTTATGCCGGATGGATCGCTACCGCTGCATGGCGGGGCAGCGACCAACACGCCTGATCTGCAGGACCACACGGTTGATCTTGAATGGGGAATTCCGACTCAGGGTGTGGCGGATCAATTCCGACTCCGTCGCGACGCCGAATTCGACGTCGATTGGCCACTGATTCACGAGCTAAACCATGCGCGGTCACTGGCCGATCTCTATCGTTTCGACGTCCCGGTTAGGAGCGACCAGAGCATCCACGTGACGGCCCTGGATGGAGGCACAGCGTTTGACCAGGGCAATCCGCCGGACACGTCGGCAAAGCTGCAGGCATATTCCGTGACTGGCGGTCAATGGTTTCTCTACCGCAATCAGGAGCAGGACCTGATGTCCTGCACCTGCACTCCCACGTACAGCGCTTATTCTGTGCTTGTCTTGAATCGCTTGCGCGGCCGCCGCGCTGTCTGTGGAAATGTGAACGAACCCTGCAATCTGGGTGATTGGTTCGTCGATCTGCCGCCAAGAAGCGCATTGCGTGTCGTCGACAGCAACGGCCTTCCCCTGCCGGACGGTGCTGTCGTTCGTTTGTTTTTTGACTCGGGTTCGTCTTACACGGGCCACACCTTCAGCAATACCGACAGCCAGTCTTTACCACTGCGCCATGGCACGGCGATGCTACCGGCGGATCCATTCCGTGCCGGCGTATCGCACTATCTAGCGGGTCACAACCTTCTGCTGGTCGAGGTGCGGACCGGACCGGTCGATTCTTTCTGCTTTCTCGAGCCGATTCCCTTCAACATGGCGTACTGGGAAGGCTATAGCAGCACTCGCCAGACCGCGCTCTTCGTGCTGCATATGAGTCAAGGTGGCGACAATGCATGCCGAATCGACAGTCCGCCACCACGGCTCAACGAGCCCTTCGGCGCGTCGCCGGACACGTCGTACGCCAGATTGGTCAGCCACAGCGTATCCGGCCGGACAGTACGCCGCGTGATCACAGTCACGCTGCGCGACGACCAGACACCGCCCATTCCTCTATACGGACGCACTGTCGTGGTGCGGAATGCTAACGGAAAAAGGGTGGGCATGGGGACGACCGGACTCGAGGGGGCCGCGTCGATTTCTGTCCCGTCTGGTGCCCGCGGGCTTCGCGTCGTCGATGTGACCGATAACAACCTCGAGATCACGCCGCTCCGTCAAGTGCATCAGGCGCAAGAGGACCGCTCGCCGTGATCACCTGGTCGCGGTCAAGGGGAAACTCTTCGATCAAATCGTGAAGGTCATTAAGAGTAACCGCCTCGATCTTTTCTCGCACTTCTTCCAGTGTTTCCAGGCGCCTGTAGGTCAGCCAGGAGCGAATAAGTCCCATGACGCGTTCGTTCGTGCTCTCCCCGCCAATCACGACTGAGCTGTTCAGCTTGGCCTTGGCTCGCTCCAGTTCATCCGCGCTGATTTCGGATTCGCGTAGCTTTGTCAGCTCTTCCTGTACTGTTTCAAGCGCTCGAAGCGCCAGGCCAGGCTCAGTAGCAAGATGCGTGAGAAAAAGTCCGTTGTCCTCAAACTCCATGGTGCTGGTTGAGATCGATTCAGCCAGCCCCGTTTGCTCCACCGACCAGAAGAGTCGCGAACCTGTATCGTCCCCCACGATAGTTGCGAGCAAAGCGGCGGCATAGAAGCGCGGGTCTCCCTGGGGCACAGAGGGAGTGCCTATAGCTATCTGCTGCTGAGTGAATTTTTCATTCTGGTAAACCCGCAGTCCCGGCTTGGGGCGCACCGGCGAGAGACGGCGCTCGGCATCTCCCTGTTCCCAGCCGCCAGTCAGCTCTTGCAGTTGACCGACAACCTGATCCCAGTCGAAGTTTCCGGCGATGGCGAAAATGATGTTGTTGGCTCCGTACCGCTGTCGCCAGTAGTCGCGCATTTGGTCGACGCTGAGCGATCGGATGGTGGAATCGGTGCCAAGAGTCTCCCAGGCTAGCGGATGGTCGCCGAAGAAATCGCTCATGAAGCGGTTGAAAAGGATGTGAGCCGGCATATCCTCATAGCGAGCGATCTCCTCCAAAATGACGGGCCGCTCCGCTTCGAAGTCCTCTGCATCGAGCAAAGGGTGAATGAGATCGGACAGTAGATCAATCGCCGGACGGACGTGCTCATGGAGGACACGTGCCCAGTAAAATGTCATCTCGAGCCAGGTACCCGCATTGTGCTCCGCGCCCATCTCTTCAAAGCGGCGATCTACTTCCTCG
>DASVZE010000523.1:0-1999 GCA_036391775.1 Chloroflexota bacterium
GGTGTCAATCGGATTGAGCCGGACCGTTGATGCGTTCAACAAGTTGCCACGTCAGAAGTCTTTCTGGCCGTTCTTCTCGTTTAGGCCGTAGCAGCGTCGCAGCCCATTGGCCTTCTGACTGACTATTATGTGCTCGGAAGAAAGCGAATCTGCATGCGTCGATACGGACGGCGGCCCGGCATCGGCCCAGCCCTGTTTGGTGCGACCGGGTGGCTCTTCGCAGATCTCTTCATCGTGCTGGCTATGGGGTTCCTCGTGGCTAACACGGTGGGCTACGTCCCTCCGCCTTCCGCGCGAGCCGCGGCAACGCCGACGTCGACACCTACCGCGACGCCGACCCCGCCGCGCGCGCTGGACCTCCACCCGATCACGATTACACTACAGGTGCATCCCTCCGCCTTACTCGCAGACAACCCAAACGAGATCGCACAGATTGAGCAGCAGCTGCGCCAGGCGCCCGGACTCGCGGGACGGAATGCCGGATTGGTGCTGGCCTTCGGAGGCGCTTTGGGTGCGGGAACGGCGCAGGCGATCAAGATTGCAGAGAAAGTCGATACGGATGTGTTACCAGACCTGGGCCGGAAGGATTTTGTGTTCCAGACGACTGTCTACCGCGAATTTTTCAATCTGGACAATCCCCTGAGCATTGTTATCATTGACGTCTATGTATTCAAGCAGTAATCTACCGTCTAGCCATTGAGGAACTCCCGCATGACCACCTTTGCTCCGTCCGAGCAGGGAAGCCTCGTCCAGGTTCGTCAGCGGCCGTTTGTTGTGGTCGATGCGCAGCGCACGTACGCCGGACCCGTGCGTCACGAAGACGTGGGGCGACACCTTGTGCCGCTCATCTCCGTGGAGGACGACGCGCTGGGCAAGGCAACAATGTGGTGAAGGAGCCACGCTGCGGCAGTGTGTATTTTGCGTGTGAAGAAAGGCGCCTGCAATCACAGCGTCCAGAAGATCGCATCATCTTGAGACGTCCGCATTTCGTCGTGCGCTCTCGCGCCTTACAGCGTTGACGTAGACAACAGCCAGTAATGTTGATCGAGGCCATGTGCCCTGACTCTTTAGGGAAATTGGAGGTGAGCCGGCCATGCTGCTTGATTGAGTAGAACTCATCTCACAAACCCCGGCGGAGCAGGATGAGGATGCAGCCGAGGTGGACGAAGCCCAGGTAATTGAGCGCATGGCGTTCGTAGCGCACAACCAGGCGCCGGAAGTTGCCCAGCCAGGCGAAGAGCCGCTCGATCTTCCAGCGGCGTTTGAAACGGCGCAGTGGCCGGCCATCCTGGGTCTTGGGGCGTGTGCGGCCGCGTCGATGCGGGGCGATCATCTCAATACCGAGCTGGGCCAGCGCCGCATCCAGCGGATCGGCATCGTAGGCGCGATCCCCAATCAGGCGTACGGGCAGGTCGTCGAGGAACCGGGAGTCGAGGGTGGGCGCGACGAGTCGGACCTCGTGAGGCGCAGCCGAGGCGGCACAGACGGCGAGAGGAAGACCAAAACGGTCTGCCACTGCCATGAGCTTCGTACCTTTGCCCCGCTTGGTCGGACCCACACATCCGCCCCTTTTTTCGCCACCACAAAGGTGCCGTCGATGAAACACTCGGACAGGTCCAGCTTGCCCCGTTCTTTGAGGTCCTGGGCCAGCGCTTCCAGCACCCGCTCCAGCGTGCCCTCCCGCACCCAACGCTGGAAGCGGCGGTGGCAGGTCTGGTACGGTGGATACCGGTCCGGCAGATCCGCCCACTGCGCCCCGGTGCGCAAGATCCATAAAATGCCGTTGAGCACCTCCCGGCTACTGCGCCAGGGCCGCCCACGCCCGTCTGCCCGCCGCGGCAGCTCGCCGATCAGGGGCTCCAACACCTTCCATTGCTCGTCTGTCAGATCCATGGCAACTGCATCCTCCTCATGGATGCAGCGTATCACCTGTTTATGAGATGAGTTCTAGAACCCGACCCGTTGACGGCGCCCGCCTTGCTGTACATCACCGAGCGTG
>DASVZE010000524.1:0-6412 GCA_036391775.1 Chloroflexota bacterium
TTCGAGCCGTTCTTCACCACGAAGGATCCCGGTCAAGGCAGCGGGTTAGGGCTGGACATCGCGCGCCGCATCGTGGTCGACCGCCACGGCGGCGACCTGTCCTTCCAATCGGTGCCGGGTGATACACGTTTTGTCGTTCGACTTCCCCTCCGTACGAAAATCGTTGACGCGTAGCTAGAGGCATCCTGGGCTGGTTCGCTGGGGCAACAAGAGTCTCCCCGGCAGCTTGGCCACACGTTTCCGCATGGGACGAAGGTGCGCCGCTTATTTACACAAACGCGAGCTCCGCTTTCAGAGATTCGTCCAGCCGGGATCGATGTCTTTGAGGTCGACCTGGCTGTCGATATCAAGAGCCAGTCGAGCATCGGTGAAGTCTATCCACTCGATCTCATCACGATGCCGCTCAAGGACCGGACGACCTCCTACATCCCCTTCGACCGTGAGTAGCTCCGGAAAGAGCGTCCGATCAAAGAGCGCCGGATTACCTCGCTTCCCTAAATACCGCGCAGCCACTAAACGTTTGCCAGTGCTACGATACGTGTCTGCTATTCGGGAAATCACGTGACTTTCCAGGAGTGGCTGATCACCCACACCGATAATGACCGCGTCGGTGCTGGAGGCGAGCGCGCTGATGCCTGCCACCAGTGCCCGGCTCTGGCCTTCCTTGTAGCGCCGATTCAAGACAATGTCGACCGGTAAAGCGGACAGCGCCGACGACACCTTTCTAGCCTGATAGCCAATAACGACGACGACGCGGTCGAGTCCCGAATTCAGATATGCGCCCACCGTGCGAGCGATCACCGTTTCTCCCTCCAGTTGCACCAACAGCTTGTTGCTCGACCCGTACCGGCGAGACATGCCGGAGGCAAGCACGAGGCCCGCGATCGAGCGACGAGACATGGTCTGGGACACGCCGCAAGCGTACCATCAGAGTGGTTCACACCGTGGCGATTCCTCTTGACAACGTCGGAATTTGCGGTATGGTATAGCCGCGGGCCCTGGGCCACGCAAGAATGAGGTTGATCAATGGCACTCAGTGAAGAAGAACGCAAAGCGAAACAACGCGATTACAATCGTCAGTACTATCTGGCCCATCGTGAACGGAAACTGGAGCAGAATGCGCGCTCGGCGCGGCGCTGGCGCGAAAAGTATCCTGAACGCTACAAGGCGTCTCAAGAGCGTTGCAGGGCCCGCATTCGCGAGCTACGGCAGCAGAATCCCCGCAAGCCGCGCGTGCGCGAATGTAGCGTTTGTGGCGAAGTGAAGCTGCACAAAGCACGCGAGATGTGCATCGTCTGTTACGGTCGCTGGCGCTGGCAGACCCGCAAGGCTCAGCAAGCGGAGCAACCGCGGATCACGGCTTAGAGTATCGGCAGACGTGCCCGGCGTGGAGGCACCGAAGGCATTTCGTCGGTGTCCTCCACCGCTATCACGCGGGGTAAGTTTGCCATGGTGTCGTCCAGGCCGTCCAGCCCGTACCCTGCGACGAACACATTGGGTACGGTGAATCCCAGGTAGTCGATGTGGACGTCGTACTCGCGCCGCGCCGGTTTGTCGAGAAGCGCCGCAACCCGCGTCACGTTTGGCCGCTTTAGGTCGAGATAGCGAAGGATCCATTCCATAGTGAATCCTGTGTCGACAATGTCGTCGACGACCAGTACCGGATGGTTCCGGATGTCTGTCTTGATGTCACTCACCAGGCTCACAACACCCGTTGAAGTTGAGCCGCTGTAGGTCGTTACTCGTATGTAGTCGAGGCGCACCGGCACGCGTAACCGCTTGGCCAGGTCTGTACCGAAGAAACAGCCTCCTCGCAGGATAATAATCATGTAGAGAAGTTCAACGTCGGCAAAGTCGCCGTTGATTTCATCTGCAAGCTCGGCGATTCGCTGTTGAATCTGCTCGGCAGAGATAAGATCTCGCATCGTGTATTCCCCCGGAAATCGATCCTGGTTTCATGGTAGATCACTTGCTAGCATGGGGAGCAGAGCAGGTGGAGGCGAATGCATGAAAGAGTGCCGGCGTTGTGGCTCGAGTGACCTTCGTGTCGTTCGGGAATCTGTCAGCAGCAACGGACGGCATCAGTACGCCGTGTGGTGGCTGCAATGCCCCAGATGCCAAGAGCTCCGCCTGTCGTTTCGGCCATTCAGCACGTCGCTCAGCACGGCCCTCAAAGAAGACGCCCCCGAAGTGAACACTCCGGGAAGGAGTCCGTCGGCACCCGTTATGTCGCGCTAATCTGGCTGTTGGGGTTACTCGTCCATGTCACGAGACGGCGGTTGCAGCGTCGTCATCGAAATATTTGATACATATTTCCGGAGGAAGCATATGTTCGTACGCGCTGTTCTTGCTCTTACATTCGCCTGTTGCCTGGCGGTACCCCGTCTTGTGACGGCGCACGCCGCCACCCCAGCTTTCAGCCACGTCTATGTCGTCATGCTCGAAAACACCAATTACGAGGACGTAATCGGTAATACGGCCGACGCACCATATATCAACTCATTGGCTCAAACAGAAGGCTTTGCGGCCAACTATTACGGCGTTACACACCCCAGCCTGCCGAACTACATAGCGGCCACGGCCGGTGATTTCTTCGGCACACATAGCGACAGCCCTACGCAAACATTCAAAGCTACCAACATCGTGGATCAACTGGAGTCCAAAGGATATACCTGGGCCGCTTACATGCAGGATATGCCGTCGGTCGGATTCACCGGGGCTCAATATCCCGCGAACGGTAGCGGGCTCTATGTGATCAAGCACAATCCATTCCAGCTGTTCACTGATGTATCCGGCAACGCAACACGCGAGCAGCACATCAAGCCGGCCGATCAGCTAGCGGCCGACCTGGCGACGGGCAGTGCGCCCAACTTCGTCTGGATCAGCCCTGATCAATGCCACGACATGCATGGAGTCTCACCACCCAGCGCCACAGCGTACGGGTTGCCGTGGTGTGGCTACCCGCCGAACTTTGCTCCAAATCATGCTCTGATCCAGCAAGGTGATGCTTATGTCAAGCAGCTGGTTGCGACCATAATGGGTTCCAAGGCGTGGACGGCGGACTCCGCCATCGTGGTGACCTGGGACGAGAATGAGTCCAGCGGGCTCAGCACGCCAAACCGTGGATATGCCTCATCGACCGGTTGCTGTGGAAGTCCAACGGGAGAGGGCGGCGGACGTGTTCCCGCGATTGTTGTAACCAGTGCGGCGAACCACATCGTGTCGCTCCGCCCATATAACCACTACTCACTCTTGCTCACCGTCGAGAACAACTTTGGATTGGGCTGCCTGGCCAACACCTGTAATACCGCGGTAACACCGATGACCGATCTCTTCACCGGAACCGGAACGTCAATTCCTTTGAGCCAGACACAGGGATTCGCCGTCACGTTCTCGAGTTCCGCGCCCGGCCAGGGAATGGTGCTTTTCGGACCGTCATGCAACGCCCTGGTTGAAACGGCAACGAACGACCTGAGCGCCGGAACTACGACTCACACCGTGCTCGTCACAGGCAACGATCTGCCCGGCACGATCGGAAATGTCGGCCTCACCCCAGGGACCACTTACGCCTACGAGGCGGAAACTGTCACGCCAAATGGCGTCCAGATCGACAACAACGGCGGCAACTGCTACTACGCGACGATTTCCAAACAGGGCTAAACGCGTCCAGCTCAGTCCACAGAGAGCGGGAGAAAACTCCCGCTCTCTTTCTTTTTTGCACCTTGCATTTCCCTCAGTCGGGGCGTAAGATGGGCCGCAGTGGGAGAAAGTGGGAGCAGGTGGGGACAAATGGAAACGACACCCTCCTGACCATGGCAGACCCTCGATCGCCGGTACTTGTGGAAGCTAAAGGTAACGGATAACGCAATGTTCCTGGGAGAGTACGAACGGAGTCTCGACGAAAAGAGCCGGTTGGCTCTGCCGTCCGAGCTGCGCGCCGGCCTTGGTCCAGGAGCGGTACTTACCCGTAGCTTCGACAACTGCCTGTGTATCTATCCGGCTGCTAGGTGGGAGGCACTGGCGCGCGCTGTCGACGACCTGCCGCAAGTGCGGTACGAGGCACGCGTCCTTGCCCGATCTCTCTTCGGCGGGGCAGTCCCCTGTGAGTTCGACCGTCAGGGACGCATGGGTATTCCAGCGTTTCTGCGCGAGCACGCCGGGATGACTCTCCATGGCGACGTCGTCATCGTCGGTCTGTACAGCCGAATCGAGATCTGGAGCAGGGAAGCGTGGGACAGTCAGCGCCAGAAATTCGAGACCCAGGGGTCTCAGCTCGCGGAGGTTCTTTCCTTACCGCGGGTGTGACGTCAGGCTTCATCCACGCTCCTGTTCTTCTCCTCGAAACAATACAAGCCCTTCAACCCAGGTCCGGGCATCGCTATGTCGACGCGACCCTGGGCGGAGGTGGTCATGCGGAGAGAATTCTCGAGTTGACTACGCCAGACGGACTTCTGCTCGGTATCGACGCCGACCCACAGGCACTACAAGCCGCCACTGCGCGGCTTGCCTCATTCGGCCGTCGATTCACGCCGGTTCATGCTCACTTCGATGCGCTGGCACGAGTCGCGAGTGAGACGGGTTTCGAGCGATCACATGGAGTCTTGTTCGATCTCGGCGTCAGCTCACCGCAGCTCGATCGCGCCGAACGCGGATTTAGCTTCTCGCAGGAAGCGCCACTGGATATGCGGTTCGACCCGACCAGTGGCGCGACTGCCGGGGAGCTGGTCAATAGCCTTTCACAGGCGGAGCTCACCAGGATTTTCTTCGAATATGGTGAAGAGCGATTTGCGCGGCGGATTGCCGAGCGCATCTCTCGACAGCGGACACAAAGTCCAATACGAACGACGACACAGCTGGCAGCAATCATCGCTCAGGCAAAACCAAAGAGCACGCGTGACCGCATACATCCTGCTACCAGGGTATTTCAGGCACTGCGAATTGCGGTCAACGATGAGCTGAATCGGCTCCAGTTTGCCCTTCCTCAGGCTCTCGACGTGCTTCGGTTGGGGGGCCGGCTGGTGGTCATCAGCTTTCACTCGCTTGAGGACCGCATCGTGAAGCAGTTTCTACGCCGGGAGGCACGAGGCTGCATCTGCCCGCCGGAGCTACCGGCATGTATTTGTGGCCGGAATCCCACAGTCCGCATTCTGACATCCCGGCCCATTACCGCGTCCACTGCCGAAATAGCGGCCAATCCACGCGCGCGCAGCGCAAAGCTGCGCGCGGCTGAAGTCATTGCCTATCAAACGATGCAGCAGCATCCGACATCCGCGCAGTTGTAGGGGGAACTATGATCGGAGAACGTTACGCCGTTGCGCCACGAGTAACCCGCCCGGGAATCGGCGGGCGCCCATCACCAGGCCGTCAATGGGCGGCCATCTCGACTCGCGTCAGCCCCTGGAGACTCTACCAGACTCTTGGCGACTCGCCGCTTGTCCGGATCACTCTCGCCATGGCCCTTTTAGCCGTCGCCTCTCTCCTCTATCTCACTCAGGCCAGCCAGGTATCCGTCTTTCAATACAACATCGCGTATCTGCAGGCACAGCGCGTACAACTTACCGGGGACAACACGGCACTCCGTGCGCAGGCAATCTCACTGCAATCCCTTGCGCGGGTTCAGCACATTGCAACCACGCGCCTGCACATGATCACGCCGGACATCCGGAGCACGTTGTGGGTATCACCAATATATCCACATCTCCCCACGGTGAGGCGACTCGATGAGGATACTGTCGCGGCGCAGCAGCAGTCTCAACCTCTCTATTGGCTCAAGGACTTTGTCCATTTCGTACGAGCGTCGCTCTAATGCAAGGGTCTCGGGTATCTCATCACCCAACCGGAGCAAAACGGCCGCTCGCCTCCACTCGTCCGGCGGCCAAGCTTTCCACTGGGCGACCACGCACCCGCGTTCAGAAAGAATCGGCCAGCATCCCCTCACTCAGCGCGCGGCGAGCGGCCACCGGATCAGCGAGGCCCTTCTCTCTGCTGCTGATCATGGCACTAATGGCAGGACTCATTGTTTCTCGCCTCGCTTTCTGGAGCACGATCGAGCACGGGCGGCTGGCCGCGACCGCCCTCATGGTGCGGAGCGCGGCACTCGCCGGTCAACCTCCGGTGCGCGGCCGCATCTACGATGCACAGCGCAATCTACTGGCAACAGACATCTCCGTGACAGGCATAGCTGTCATACCCAAACAGATCAAGCATCCGATCCGCACAGCAGAGCTGCTCTCGCCCATTCTGCACAAACCTGTGACATATCTGGACCACATATTTACCACGTATTCGGGGTATGTCCGCCTGGATTCATCCGTCTCACCGTCAGTCCTCTCCCAGGTTGAAAGCCTGGGCCTGCCGGGAATCGTTCCCGATCCCGAGATGAAAAGGACCTATCCGGACGGGAGCCTGGCAG
>DASVZE010000525.1:0-2433 GCA_036391775.1 Chloroflexota bacterium
CGAAAGTGCTGGGAAACTTTTCCAGGCGTCCGCTTCTTTCGCCGGTCCGGCACAATCTCCCTCGAGGTCTCCTCCTGCTGGTTCCCATAGCATTTAGTCGACGTCGTCGGTCTCTTGCGACCTTCCAGGATTGGCGACGAACGAACATCTATGGGCCTTTGTGTGTAAATGCGCTTGTCAGCGTGGGACCAGCGTACCGTTGGAGGAATTTGGGGGATATCGGTTGCTGACCCGATTTCCCTGCTCTAGATGTCTGAGAACCCGGGCGTACGCCTGAGAAGGCAGATCAACGCGGCAGATCAGCGCAGCAGATCAGCGGGAAAGACGCTGCGATTTCGGAGTAGTGCGCTCTTGCGTCGCAGTCGATGTGGGCCGCGTCCGGCCGGTGGCATCCGCCACACTCACCCCAGGAACGTCCCTATCCAGATACCGTGGCATTGATGGAACGGTGGCCCCTCATGCTCGCCCGATACGGTAGGGTTGCGGATGGCCGGGAGCCTCGGACCCGACGACGGTCATCTCACGCCGCATGCGAGCGCGCCCGAGCTGTGATGGTTGTGCGCCTCGAGTGCGAAGCCGCAGCCACCGAGTCGCCCGCGGTGGAGCGCCACTCCGCCAGATACTGCTCCAGATCGGATCGCACCCGGATCAGCATCGACGACAGCGTCACAACAGTACCGCTGCGCAGGTCCTCGTGCTCCAGCACCCTCAGGATGCGGGAGCATACAGACTCGATCTCGATCAGCGTCTTCATGTCAACAGTTTCCTTTCTGGCCACTGGTGTTGGGCCGGTGTCGCGTTTCCGTTGCACCGGCTCTCGATCACTCTGATCGCCTTCACCGTACGGGGCCCTCATGAGCCCGCGATGAGAGCTGAACTGCCGAGAGCGCGCTCATATACGCTACTTCACATGTTTGTCAATAGAACGTGCCCGTGTCATGATGGATGCAGACCCCCTGCTCACGCTCAACGTTGGTGTGGATGGAAGCCGTATCGTCCATGCGATCGGGCAGCTGCGGAGGCTGCGGATGATAGCGAGACGCGTCGCCAGAGCCGCTCCCATTGTCCTATGTGCCATCGGCCTTGTTTGCGGCGGATTCATCGTCTACTCGGTCGGAGTCGTCAGCTCATCGGGTTCCTCGACTGCAGTGACTGGTATTCACAAGATCCAGCATGTCGTGGTCATCATGATGGAGAACCGCTCTTTTGATAAGTACTTTGGCACCTATCCCGGCGCCGATGGCTTGCCGAAAAAGAACGGTACGTTCACCACCTGCATCCCCGATCCCCGCGCCGGTCATTGTCAACACCCCTACCACGACACCGCCGACGTCAACGGTGGTGGCCCCCACTATGCGCCGGATGCCGATGCCGATCTGAATCACGGCAAGATGGACGGGTTCATCAGTCGGGCAGAGAAGTATGACCGGGGCTGCGGGCCTGTCTCGATCCCGGTTTGTAAGGCCAGCGGCCCGGTCGACGTCATGGGCTACGACGATGCCCGCGAGATTCCGAACTACTGGGCCTACGCTCGGAACTTCGTCCTCCAGGACCATATGTTCTCACCGGTGAACTCCTGGAGCTTGCCGGCGCACTTCTACATCGTGTCGGCATGGTCGGCAAAGTGCGGCAAGAAGGACGTCGCCATGAGTTGTGCCAGTGACCGTGTCTGGCCGTATTCGGTCTTTGCCAAGCAGTTGAAAGCGAACCAGTTGAACTATGCCTGGACTGATATTACCTACCTTCTGTCCCGGCACCACGTCAGCTGGAAGGACTACATCGACCCGGGCACGCCCTACAACTGGAATGTCCTTCCCTTTGCCACCGATGTCCATCGAGACGGCCAGCTCGGCAACATTCAGGCGATCTCCCACTTCTATCAGGATGCACGACAGGGACATCTTCCCCAGGTCTCCTGGATCATTCCCCCGTACAAGTACAGCGAGCACGCTCCCTCCCGCATCACCGATGGCCAGTCGAACGTGACATTGTGGATCAACACCATCATGAAGAGCTCTGACTGGAAGAGCACCGCCATCTTCCTGGCCTGGGACGACTGGGGCGGCTTCTACGACCACGTCGTGCCTCCCAGAGTGGATGGTCTGGGATACGGAATGCGCGTTCCCGCCATGGTCATCAGTCCATATGCCAAGAAGGGCTACATCGACCATCAAACCCTCTCGTTCGATGCCTACCTCAAGTTCATCGAGGACGACTTCCTTGGTAGACAGCGATTGGACCCCAGGACCGACGGGCGTCCGGATCGCAGACCGAATGTGCGCGAGAACGTGAAACAGCTCGGGAACCTGGTCAACGCTTTCAACTTCAATCAGAAGCCGCGGTCACCATTGATTTTGTCCACCACGCCCAAGAGCGATCTGCATGGGGCCAATAAGTAGGGGATTGTGTCAGCCGACGTCGCGCGGTCGAGGC
>DASVZE010000526.1:0-3962 GCA_036391775.1 Chloroflexota bacterium
TAGACCTCCGGCCGCGCGGTTCCGCATCACGTTCGCCGCGGTATCCATGTCCGCGGAGCTCGGATTCTTGATATTGGTACACATCAGCAGGCGGGCGCCACCCGCCAGATCCAGACCCTTCTTGACCTGGACCGAGGCGCCGAAGAAGTTCGTCGTGCCTGGCAGATCGATGTAGATCGCGCACAGCACAACGACGGCAATGGCGACCAGCGTCACCTGGAGACGGTTCATTCAATTCCCTTCCGCAGAGCAAATCGAGCGTCCGAGTGGACGCGTCCTTTTAAGCGCCAAAGTATAGTTGTTGGGCTCGCGATGGGTCAACGAACCAGGCGGATAATCGTTACTTCTGGTGCGGATCCAAAGCGGATCGGAGGACCAGTCGTACCAAGTCCGCGGTTGACATAGAGCGGCATGTCGTTTATCCGATACATCCCTGCGACATAGCCACTCTTGGCATAGCGCTTCACGGCCCACCTCCGAAGCCCGGGAATGCTGATCTGCGCCCCGTGCGTGTGCCCGGCCAGTATGAGATCGGCCGATCCGGAGGGGATCTGTTCCGCCACCTCAGGCTCGTGGATCAGTGCAATACGAGGAGGACCCGATGTCCGCAACTCATCGGCCGCCTCTCTAAATCGCGGCAGAGCCAGGGTGAGCCCGGCCACAATGATGGTTCCTGCAGGACCTGATACCGATACAACGTCATTGAGCGGAACTGAAACTCCCAATTCCCGAAGCTGACCCGCCAGGGCACGTGCCTCGAGCAGGCCGGCATCAAAGTCGTGATTTCCGAGCATCGCGATATTTGCCGGTCGGAACGGAGTCTCTTCTTGCGGCAACAGGATCGCCGTGACACGCGGCACCACCTGCAGAAAAGGAGGATTACCCTGCAGAAAATCCCCGCTGTTAAGCAAAAGTGAAGGGCGTTCCCGGCGAATCACAGAGGCAGTCTCGGCGATGTGCTTCGCTTCCCAATCATTCTCCCGTACATGAAGATCTGAGACATGCGCGAGACAAAAACCATCAAGAGCCGCAGGCAGTCCATCTATCCGCACGTCGAGGTGAACCACCGAGGTACCGGGGGATAGCAGACGCTTGAACCAGTCTCGGCCCCGTTTCCGATTGTGTTCCTGAGAGGAAAAAGCGTCCGTTAGCTGCAACCGGCAGAGCTAATGAGTCACTTCGCGAATTGAGCCGCCCCTCTGGGACTGCGGACGTTTTTCTACAGGCCTTTGAGTCGAGATAGTGGCGCCTTGCCTGAAGTCCGGTCCACGAACTTCGCATCGCTGAGAGATTTCAAAGTCATTAACTCGCGATCGCAGGCGTGGGTCCATATCATCCATGCTGCGATTGGTCGTGATCACAGTGGGGAGCTGCTTGTTATAGCGGTGATTCAAGATTTGATAGAGCTTTTCCTCAGCCCACGGCGTTGTAGCCTGCGCCCCCAGGTCGTCAAGTACCAGCATAGGTGTGTCTCTTACGGTCTCGAAAAGCTCGTCATACGTGACGTCACTGCTTGGGCTGAACGTCGAGCGAAGATGGTCGAGCAGATCGGGGACTACTATGAACACCGCGGGTTCGCCCAGGGAAAGCCTGAAATTGGCAACAGCGGCGCCGAGGTGCGTCTTGCCGGTACCAATATCGCCGAATAGAACCAGCCATCCCCGAGGATTTTCCGCGTATTGCCTGGCCACCTTGAAGGCGCGCTCAGCCGATCGAGCAGGAGGATTTTGGCTTACGATCTTGCGAGTGAAGGACTCGAAGGTCTTCATTCGGAGCTCGCCCAGCTTGCTGCGTTCCACTAGCCTTTCGATGCGCCTGCGCTCCATGTCTCGGCGCGTGCATTCACAGGGGACGATTTGTCCGAAGCGCGGATCCTCAACCGGAACATCGTGTCGCAGGTAACCGGCCCCATGACAGATCGGGCACGTATCCTGTTCCTGGTACGGAAGAGGCATGTCACTACGCGCCATCGATGCCCGCTTAAGTACGTTGCCGAGCGACTCCATGGGACTCTCCGCTTTCCTCCCAGCGTGCAAGCACCGCGCTGATATAACGCCAGTTGCGCTTATTGTACTGAACGGCAGTCAAAATGGCTTCCTCGATCCAGGCCCGCGGGTAGAGTCGCTCTGCGTCGCGTAGCTGCTCCGCAATGAGTGGAGTCAGAGGACCAATGTGGCGCTCATACAGGGCGAAGCCGTTCGGCCGATAGATGATGGTGTGTGCCTGTGCGGGAACCGGCGGCTGATCATCCGGCCCAAGTTGACCGGTCGCAAGCTGCTCGAGTAATCGCCTGCCGCGCTCCGTAGCAGACATCAGGTACGAGTGCAAACCCTCATCCGACCGTACGTCTGCCCGCAATAAGGACCCGTTCGCGACTGCCCGTGTCACGGCACGGTACACTCGCTGCTCTGCCGGTTCGGCGCTTCCTTCTTCCACGATTGACCGGGCATTGGCCGGATCAAGCAGGGTGTCGAAAGGCACTGCGTCAGAACTCGTTTGAGCGGCAAGCCTTGCCACGGTGAGGACGAGCTTCAGCTCAGTGAGATCGCGAACGCGTGGAGCGACGGCGATCAGAACCTCTTCCGGCACGGCCAGAGTTCGTTCCGGTTGGTTACTCATCAACGTACACGTTGAGATCCATGAAACGCATAAGGGCGTCCTGGAAAAAGAGCCGTACCTTTCCCACCGGCCCGTTACGATGTTTGGCGACGATGACGTCGGCAACGTGTGGGTGATCGGTCTCAGCGTTGTAGACGACGTCTCGGTATATGAAGAGCACAACGTCTGCATCCTGTTCTATGCTCCCGCTGTCTCGAAGGTCGCTGAGCATAGGTTCATGGTTTGGCCTCTGCTCAGGGGCTCGAGATAGTTGTGACAGCGCGAGGACGGGCACGTTGAGCTCCCGGGCGATAGCCTTGAGGCTCCGTGAGATCGCGGAAATCTCTTGCACACGGTTTTCGGATGATGCTCCTTGCATCAGCTGCAAATAGTCAACAATCAGTAGCCCGAGACCTTGCTCCGTGTGAAGTCGCCGTGCCTTGCTCCGCATCTCCATAGTGGAGAGACTGGGCGTGTCATCCACGAATATTGGTGCCTCCGACAGTATGCCGACGGCTTGCACCAGCCGGTCCCAATCGTGGTCCGTCATGCGCCCGGTGCGCAGCTTTTGTGAGTCGACCTGTGCCTCCAGAGCAATAAAGCGCTGTGCCAGCTGTTCGGCAGACATCTCAATGCTGAAGATGCCGACGGGAAGCCCGGCACTGCCCGCCACGGCGTGGGCAATATTGAGCGCCAGTGACGTTTTGCCCATGCTCGGGCGGGCAGCCAGAATTACCAGGTCCGATCGCTGCAGCCCGCTGGTGATCCGATCGAGATCGACGAATCCGGTTGTAACGCCGGTTATCGCGCTTTCGTGCGAATGTATGTGGTCGATCTTCTCGTATACATCCGCGAGGACGCTCGACAGTGGCTGGAAGTCGCGTGCGACGCGCTGGCGAGATATCTCAAAGAGGACTCGTTCCGCCTCCTCCAGCGCCGCATCTGCTTCATATCTCTCGTTGTAGCCAATCTCGGTTATGCGGGAGCCCGCTTCAACCAGTCGCCTCAGAACTGCTAACCGCTCGACGATACGCGCGTAATATTCCACGTTGATGGACGTTGGAACGATCGTGGCAAGCGAGGCTAGATAGGCAGCGCCTCCCATGTCGTCGAGTCGATCGCGAGACTGAAGGTGGTCCGCCAGCGTGACGACGTCGGTCGGCATGTCCCGCTCGTAGAGAGCCACCATGGCACGGTAAATCTCTGCATTGACCGGCAGAAAGAAGTCGTCGGGCCGCACGAAAGAAACCACGCGCTCGATGGCGCGCGGATCGATAAGAAGACTTCCCAGAACGGCCTGTTCGGCATCGATATTCTGGGGAAGCATCCCCTCGGGAAAGCGAGAAAGTGATGGCTGTGCCATA
>DASVZE010000527.1:0-4047 GCA_036391775.1 Chloroflexota bacterium
ACGTGGGGCGCATCCTGATCCTTCTGATACGCGGGTGTCAATAGGCGCGTATAACCGGTAGGCAGGAGCGCCGCTACAGGCCGTGCATTCGGGTCCGGATGCGGAATCATGCGACCATGCCGGTCAAGTCCGAACGCCCGGCAGCCGGGCAGCAACGAAATCGTAGAGCCCGCGGGCAGTGGAATCATGCGTCCGAGGCGGACCGAAGAAAAACCGCTCGCTCCCAGTGCCAGAAGCGCGCGGTCTTCGTGCAGCTCGCCGTCGTCAGTGGCGTACACCAGCCGCCACCGATACGGAGAAGGTATCACACTTCGAGTGTACAGGGAATGAAGGTGGGCGCTGCTAGCATGAAAAATCGGCATGGTCACATCCGTGAGTCTCGAGCAAACGGCTCAAAACCCTCAGGACAAAGGAGAACGTAGTGTCAGAGTGGGGCGGGATATCGTTTGATCACACGGTTGTCGGCATCGTCTCGTTCAAAGTGAGACCGGACGAATTGAGCACCTGGCGGGAGGAGTACGTACCGCCGGCCCGACATAGGACCCCTCCCACAGGCAATCGGATTAGCGTGCACGATCAAAGTATGTGATGGCGCGTCTCGCCCCCTCGCGGACGTTCTGAGGTACGCCCTCCATAGTGAGCTCGTCCGGCGAAAACCACTGGAAGCCATTCTGCCGCAAGATGTCGCCATCCAGGTTCGGCGTCGACTCGTCGACCAGTGCAAAGTAGGTGAAGTCGATGTGCTGATGATATGGATTGATGTCCTCGATCAGGATAAAGGCGGGCTGCGGAACCACATCGCAGGCCATCCTTGCTGAAAGGTCAGCCGCTTCCTGTTCGCTGTGCAAACGTAGTCGCAGTCCCGTTTCCTCCTCGATCTCCCTGCGAGCAGCATCGTGTGGCAGCTCGTCACGTTCGATGTGACCTCCGGGTGGCAACCAGAGGCGCTGCTTGGGATGCAGGTGCAGCAATACCTTGCCACGTCGCACAACGAATGTTGTCGCCGTGAAATGTCGCGTGATCTCGCTCATTGGGTATCCCGTTACCTTCTCACTGTTCCCATCGTTATCGATGGTGACAGAACATGTGGACTCACCGCGTCCCCGGAGGCACAATGCTGGAAATATACCTGGTCTGCGTGGTAAACAAACAGTACCCATCATCGAAACGTTCAGTTCCCGGCGGCGGGCCACACGGGCGCCGCGCGGCCGATATTCTTCGCGGTGAGCCAAATGGATGAATTCGAGATCCCTGAAGTGTTCTGGGAGGCGCTGAATCAGCTTCCGGTGGATGGGTTGCCTGATGGTCCTGACGAGGTAACGTGGCGGCCGGAATTGCCGACCGGTTTGACAGATGTGCTGGAGGTCGCCGAGTCGAGCCTCAGCTTCGGGCGGATGGTGCACTTCGTCGGCGATCCCTCATCGTCGAAAGTCGCGTACACCCACGTGATCTTGCAACACGGATTACTTGGCATGCGGGTCTACTTCCCGGCCACGCCGGTGCCCGGGGCTGTTGGAATTCCAGCGTATGTCGTCGGATTCCGGGACCTACCGCAAGTGCGTCACATGTACGAAGTGGAGCGTGTGCTGTCTCGTATCCAGGAGATCGACGACATGCGTACGGCTTACGGCCGCGCTGTATCCGTCGCGACGGTGCAGCAGGCGATGCGAGCCCTCGCCGGACTGGCGGCCCTGGAGCGCATGCCTTTCACCCTGTTCCCTCTGCACGCTGCCTGAAGAACGGTCCATTCTCGGACCATTAATCGTCAGAAATCAGGTGCGCGCCCGATGGAGCCGTTCCTGAACCCGAATGCGCTGGCAGCGGTGCTCGTGCCGGATGGCGTATTCGAGCCATTTCGACTTTGCCTGGCATATCTGGCCACCGCGCGCAAAAACGGGACAGTGGTACGAACCTACTGCGAGGTCACGGATATACGCGCGGCAGGGCAGAGCGTATCCGGCGTTACCATCTACGACCGGGAGACCGGGAAGACGGAGACCCTTGGAGCAGACCTGGTAGTCAACGCAGGCGGACCATGGTCAGGGAAGATCGCGCAGCCGGCAGGGGTGAATGTTCCGGTGGCGCCGACTGCGGGCGTCATGGTGACGGTAGGTACTCGACTTAACACGATGGTCCTGAACCGGCTCAACAAGCCCTCGGATGCGCAACTTTCCAATCCTCAGCGATCTGGTGGTAGACGTTAGCGGGGTATATCGGCGCATGTCGGCTGCGGAGCTGCATCCGACTCGCAAAGCGGAACCTGTCCTTCCATGTAGAGGCGACTTTCCTGATCCGGCGTTTGCTCCCGGTTCGGTGAACTGGCCCGACAGCCTGGCCGCGCCGGGGCGCTTTGAGACGTGCATCGAGTGCGGCCTGTGCATGAGCGCCTGCCCAACGATGGCAGCAGACGGCTCCTTTCTCGGTCCTCTGGGCCTGGCTGCGCTTTACCGTGCTCGTCAGGAAACCGATGACCCGAAGGAGAAGGCGCGGCTACTGGCTCTTGCGGACGGCGAGCAGGGCGCATGGCGCTGCCACAGCGCCTTCGAGTGTGGAGAAGCATGCCCTCAGGGAGTCGATCTTCCCGGCATGATTATGTCACTCCGCCGCGACCTCACGAGGCAACGAGTGAAGAAGCTTTTTAGGTCGCAGCCATGATTCCACTCAATCCTCCCAGAATAAAGCGTGCCGTACGATGGTTCGATGTCCGGCATCGACGAACCGGCATGTGGGCATATTCGTTGAATCGGATTACAAGCATCATCCTGTTTGGCTATCTGTACCTGCATCTGGCGGTACTAAGCATACTGGCCCGCGGGCCAGGTTCCTGGGACTCCTTCATGTCGCTGGCGCGTTCGCGAGTCTTTCTGTCACTGGACGTCTTTCTGCTGGCTGCCATCCTGATTCATGGTTTGAACGGGGTGCGCGTCGTGCTAACGGGGATGGGGTACGGTGTGCGGATGCAAAAGTTACTTTTTGCCGGCGTCATGCTACTGGCCGTCCTTTTGTGGGGAACCGCAGCGATCAAGATTTACGGGAGTTGAGGCGATGGAGAATCCGTTTGCACGGGAACCCCGACCGAGCGTGAGCTGCCTGTGGCAGGCGGCAACAGGCATGGCGCTCTTGTTCCTGCTGGGGCTCCACTTCGTTGCGCAGCACTTTGTCGCGGCCGGTGGCCTGAGGAGCTTCTCCGACGTTGTGTCGTATCTGCGGAATCCGGTAATCCTGGGGCTCGAGCTGCTGTTTCTGGTGGTTGTGACGAGCCATGCGCTGCTCGGAGTCCGATCGATCCTGTTTGACTTCGGACTTTCTGCACGGATGCAGCAGCGCGTGTCGAAAACCCTGACGCTGATTGGCGTCCTGACAGCGACTTATGGAGTGTGGCTGACCTGGGTCATCATCCAATGACGTAGGCTCGAAGATAAATCGAGGACTTCTGCATCTCCTTCAAGACATGCCTCAGCGAGGCGTTAGAGCGGATTTGCGGTGTAGGCTGCCTATGCACCAGCATTGAGACCAAAGGCGGTGAAAGGTAGTGCGACTTCTCACCGGTCTGATGCTGTTAGCGACGACCGCAACGACTCCGACGTATCTGGCCACGGGACTGCACATATCCGAAATGCCACGCTGGGGAGCAAAGATTGCGTTCGTTCGCTTTACGACCCAAAATGGACATCCCTGGATCTACACTGTCCGTCCGGACGGACGGACTTCGCCAAAGAGATTGCTTGTTCCGGTTCCTGCTGCAGCGTCACCCGCTTGGTCGCCCGGCGGACGCACGCTGGCTTATATCGGTGGGCGAAATGCTCCAAACGCGAACACTGTAACGCTTGGCAATAGCGTTTATATATCAAATGCGAACGGCTCTCGCTCGCGCAGGATATTCGGAGTTCGCGGGGTCGTTCAGGGACTTGCCTGGTCGCCGGACGGCACTCGAATCGTGGTTGTCGCCGGATCGGCCACCACCAGCGGCTCCTCACTCTGGATTGCGAACATCGACGGACATAGGGTGTACAGATTGACATCCGGGAAGATTGATCTTGAGCCCAC
>DASVZE010000528.1:0-1577 GCA_036391775.1 Chloroflexota bacterium
CCCCTCTTCACCTTCGCTGCCTATCTGGGAGCTGTCATGCACCCCACACCAAACGGCGTACCCGGCGCCGCTTTGGCGCTCAGCGCAATCTTTCTGCCGGCCTTTCTCCTGGTGATCGGCGTTCTGCCCTTCTGGGATATGGTGCGGTCGCGACCGGGTTTCAGGTCGGCGCTGGCAGGCGTCAACGCGGCAGTCGTCGGATTGCTCCTCGCCGCCCTCTATCAGCCGATCTGGACCACCTCTGTGCGGCGGACGAGCGATGTGGTGCTGGCCTTGCTGGCTTTTGGCCTGTTGACCCTCTGGCGTGCACCGCCCTGGATCGTGGTTCTCTTCTCCTGCGCCGCGGCGGTCATTGGCCAGGCTGTAGGATGGACGCTCTAGCGGCCTGACCACCAGACGCGATTTCGTAGGGCCCGTGCACTGGCGACCGTCTGGGTCTTCGACTCGTCATTCTCCTGCGTACATGGCAAGCCCCTGCAAAGGCATCAGGCCAGTTCGTGCTCGAGCGCTTTCATCAAACGGTCATCTTGGCTGCATGGAGCCGTCATGCTGCCTCCGTAGGCTGAAAGCATAGAAACCAACAGAGAGTATCGAGCGCTGAAAGCCGGTACAGAAAAGCAGAGGAACAAAATGAAGACAACAGTCCGCGAACCACGAGCCACAGACGATCACCAGCAGACGGACGAGTGGATCATGCCCGTTGCATTGTCCGAGTCAAGAAGCTCGCTCAGCGGCAAGATGTATCGCTACCACGGCATGACGGTACAGGACATAAACGGGGAAACGGTTGGCCAGGTCGATTGGATCTGGCACGATGACGTCACCGGACAGGGAGAACTTATCGGCGTTGGACTGCGATGGCTGCGCGGCACGGCGCGCGCCATCCCCGCCCAGGATGTTTGGATCGATCATTCCGACCGGACCATTCGGGTGACCTTCAGCAAGGACCAGATCAAGAGCGCACGCCGTCTCTCTATTGGCCGCGCGCCAACCGCCAGAGAGAAGCGAGCAGTGGCTTTGCAGTACAGAATGCCGCAGCTGATTGCCTCTCGCCGCACTGCTTCCGGTGCTGTGGCTGCATGACATTGCCCCGGCAACACTCCTGCCCACTCCGCAAGCGCACGGCTATTCTTTATGACTCGATTGCAAACAGTTCAGTGGACCTAATACTAGTTGCTGTTGCGAAACAACGGGCGTATAGAGTCTCGTTGATTCGCAACGGTAGCGGGAGAATAGGCAGGAGAGATAGTCTTCCTGCTGTACTTCCGGCGGTGGTCCCATGCTCATCGATCGCTACCCCTATGAAGATGTCTTTGCCCGGGTCCCGGAGTTGGCCCATCGAACGGATCCGGTCCTGCGGCAACTTGATCGTCTCTTGGAGGACGACCATCTGTATCGCCAGGTCCGTTCCGACCTGGGGAAGCGCTATCCCCTGACACTTGTCCAGGGGCGTCACTCGACACCTGGTGAAGTGCTCCTCCGGCTGCTAGTGGTCAAGCATCTCTATGCCTGGAGCTATCGGGAAACGGTGCACTTCGTCGCTGATAGCCTGGTGCTGCGGTGGTTCTGCCGGATCT